>NZ_JHEG04000001.1:6776203-6986394 GCF_000760695.4 Tolypothrix bouteillei VB521301
GGTAGCAGTGGTGCATCCGTCAGAAGATTGCAACAAGATTTACAACGTTTGGGGTATTTTAACGGTGCAATAACAGGTTATTTTGGCTCGGAAACAGAGCGAGCTGTCTCTCAATTTCAGCAATCTAATGGCATTAGCCCGGATGGTATTGTTGGTACGAGAACAGAAGAAGCTATTCGTGTCAGTTTAAACCAACCGAATTACCCACCAAATCAACCCGATTATTATCCACCAAACCAACCGAATTACCCACCAAATCAACCCGATTACTATCCACCAAACCAACCGAATTACCCACCAAATCAACCCGATTACTATCCACCAAACCAACCGAATTACCCACCAAATCAACCCGATTATCCAAATAGCGCAGACAGTTCCTATTTAAAACAGGGTGATTCCGGTCAACAAGTTAGAAAATTGCAAGATGACTTGCAGCAATTGGGCTATTTTCGTGCAAATCCTACGGGATATTATGGTCCCACGACTCAGGAAGCTGTCGAACGTTTCCAACAAAATTATGGGCTGACACGCAATGGTGTTGCTGACTCACAAACCCTAGCCAGAATATCAGATGCTTTGATAGGAGGAACAAATTCGACCAATTCTAATTGTTCGGTTAATCAAGGTGATATCTGTTTGGGTGAAAGGAGCCAACGTGTTGAAATCGTGCAACGGCGTTTGCAGGATTTAGGATTGTTTCAAGGTCGAATCACAAACTATTACGGTTCGGCAACTAGGAATGCTGTAGCTCAATTTCAAAGAAGTCGCGGACTAGAAGCTAACGGAATTGTAAATTATCAAACTTGGCAAGCCTTGAGATTGGATGATCTCGGAGGTAACCCAGGTAATACATCTGGGTATCCCGATTTTCCCGGTAATACAGGAAATCCTCCTGAATGGTCTCCCGGACGTGAAAATCGCTATGTGGTCATTGTACCAATTCGCAGTTACGACACTTTAAGCAGAGTGCGTCAGTACGTACCGTCTGCTTTTCAAGCAGACTCGCGACTGGGTACTTATGTCAATGCCGGACAGTATAGCAGTCGTTCTGAAGCAGAAAAACAGTCGGAATATTTGCGCTCTCAGGGTCTAGATGCAAGAGTTGAATATTTTTGAGCGGTGACAAGCAATCGGTAAATCTTCTTTATTGAAAGTATTTTCTCTTTCAAGAGAAAGATGTATTGCCCTGCAAAAATAATGTTTAAATAAAGAGGTTTAAATTTTTAAAAAGAAGATTTTGTCAAGCTTCCATCACAAAAGTGTAGGGGTGCAAAATGCTATCAGAGAAAGAAGCGATCGGGATACTTGAAGAAAATAATATGAAGCCCAGTACATTTCAACAACAAGGACAAAAGAGGCTCGTTGCCAAACTGACTAATGGGTATTCATTTATTATCAAAAAAGATGAGTCAATGCCCGGTTATCTATGTGCTTATCTCAACTCTAATAGAAATGGAGATTTAATGATCTGGAAGAGAATTGACAGAAATTCTTTGCTCTTAGCAATTAAAAGCGTACACGAATTTCTAGGAATTCAGCCTCAATGGAAAGTGGAAAGCGATCGTTTAATGACTCCTGTAACTTTTGCGTTTTTATCTTTACTTATCAGTACGGGATATCTCTTTGGTAGCAAGCTAGCTTACTGCAATGCCCAGAACTCAGATATGTATTTGTCTCAACCCGAACACATATCAGTTATTAGCGAGTGAGACTTAGAAGAAAATTTATCAACGTAGGTTGGGTTGAGGCTTTGCGAAACCCAACCTATTCGTCCAATGTTGACCAACAAATTTGCCACGATGTTGACCAACAACTTCGGCACAACGTTGGGTTTCGTTCCTCAACCTAACCTACTTAATAATGACTGCCTGATTTGCGATGGTGTACTGCGGTTATTCCCTCGTTATCTAGTAGCTTACCATCTTTGACAACTGCGTAAATCAGCCAGTGATCGCCGCATTCCATACGGTTTGTGACAGTACACTCCATATATGCAAGTGCATCAGTCAAAATTGAACAACCATTTTCAGCTTCTTCTGTTGCAACATCAACAAATCGGTTTTGTCCGGGAGTAAAGGGTTTTAAGAAGTGCTTCATTAAACCCAAGTGATTGCCTTCTTTTAAAACATTGAGCACGAATTTGTTGCCAGAGTGCGTCAGTGATTCCACAGCACGGTCTTTAGCTACTGCAATGGTTAACGCCGGGGGATTAAAGCTTGCTTGAGAGACCCAAGAAGCTAACATGGCACTGGAGATATCGCCTTGCTTGGCTGTCAATACGCACAGCGAGCCTACAATTCTACCAACAGCTTGTTCTGTTGTTGTAGCAGGTACACTTTGCGCTCTGACTTTTTTGGCTTTTTTGAGTGCTTGAGCAAAGTCGGTTCCTGCTTCTTCACACATTTGTAAGGTGGTATCATCTGGTTTGAACTTGACTCGGATGGTTTCAAAACCAAAACGATAACCTGCGTCCTTCAACTTATCTTCTAGGAAATCGACTGCTTCCCCACTCCAACCAAAAGAACCAAACACCCCAGCAAGTTTGTTGTTTGTTACAGTTGAGAGAACAATCCCCAAAGCTGTTTGAACTGGTGTTGGTGCATGACCGCCTAAAGTTGGGGAACCTATGACAAAACCAGATGCTTTTTCCAAAGCCATCCGGATTTCCTCTGGTTCGGCAACTTCACAATTTATTGATTCTACCCCAACACCTGCTTTGGTGATACCGCGAGCGATCGCTTGGGCTAAAGTTGCCGTATTCCCGTAAGCAGAAGCATAAATCAATGCAACAGAAGTATCCTGAGATGTTTGCTGTTGGCTCCACTGCTGGTAAGCCTTTGTCAGCTCGAGCAAGCCATAGCGTACCAAAGGACCGTGTCCGGTTGCATACACTCTCACGGGAAACTCAGAAAGTTTTTCCAACGCTGTCTCAATCTGACGGGCATGAGGAGCCATTAAGCAATCATAGTAATAGCGTCGATCTTCTTGAAATATCTCCCAACCCTCATCAAACACTTGATCGCCACAAATATGCGCTCCAAATAGCTTATCGGTATAGAGAATTTCTGTTTGTGGATCGTAAGTACAGAGTTGATCTGGATAGCGAGGGTTAGGAGTAGGAATGAATTGTAAAAGATGCCCTTTCCCTAAATCGAGAGTATCTTCCCCTCGCATAACCAGAACTGGTAAATCTGGGTTTTCCAACGCACCTCGCAAATTGATGGCTCCTGGGTTAGAACAAACAAAGGTAATTTGAGGTGCAATTTCAAGCATCGCTTTTAAAGTTGCTGCACGGTTGGGATTCACATGACCCAGAATTACGTAATCAACAGATTGCAAATCAAACCGTTTCTGCACCGCATCCAGATAAATTTCTGTGAATGTTTCACCAGGAGGATCGATAAGGGCAGTTTTATCTCCTTTGATTAAATAGGAATTAGCTGTTGTACCCTTTGCCAGCGCATATTCAATTTCAAATCTCAGGCGAGTCCAACTGCGAGAACGGAGTACAGTGGTATCTGTAGCGATGGGCAGAACTTGAACGTCACGGGGTTTTGTGGAGGTCATAGCGATTTTAGATACGTGGATTTTAGATTGGAGATTGGGGAGAGGGGGTAGACAAGGAAGAAACTTCTATCTTGTCCCCCTTGTCCCTAATTAATAGTGATTGCCAACCTTACGATGGTGGACGGCGGTAAGGGCTTCTGCTTTGCTCACCCGTCCTGCGTAAACCGTGCTGTATACAATCCAGTGATCGCCACCATCCATTCTGCTTAACACTTCGCATTCCATATATGCCAAAGCTTCTGCGAGGATGGGTGCTCCATTTTCCGCTGCTTGGGTTTTGACTCCTTCAAAACGGTCGGCTCCTGGAGCAAATCGTTTGAGGAAGTGCTTCATCAGGCGCTGGTAGTTGTTTTCTTCTAGGACGTTAAGTACAAACTTATCCCCCACTTGCATGAGTGATTCAATTGCCCTGTCTTTAGCAACTGCTATTGTGATACCTATCGGTTTGAAACTGGCTTGGCTTACCCAAGAAGCTAACATGGCACTGGATACATCACCCTTTTTCGCAGTGATAATATAAAGCCCGCCACTGATTCTCCCTAAAGCTTTGTCGAGGTCAGCACCTAAAGATTTCATCTGCTTGATGCTGCGATCGCGTGTCACCCATTGTCCCAAGTCTGTTCCAGCCTCTTCACAAAGCTTGTAGGTGTTTTCTGCGGGCGTTTGTTTAATCCGAATGGCTGGGAAGGCGGTTGTTAAACCTAAATTCCGAAATTTACTGAGTAACGGATCGATTGGTTCGTCATCTCCACCGCCTGACTCAAAAATGCCTACCGCTTGTTTTTCATTAGCAGAACCTAAGATCGTACTGAGAGCACCTTGAAGCTGACTGACATCTGAAGCTGGGGGCATTCCAACGGCAATTCCCGCACAGCGACTCACAAGCTCTCGCAATTCTACCAAGTCACCAACAGAGCGTAGATCTACCAGTTCCACCGCAACGCCTGTTTTTGTAATCCCTAAAGCTATTGCTTGAGCCAGACGATAACTGTAACCGTAATCGGATATGTAAAAGACCCCAACTGTTGTTTCTGCTTTAGTTTGTGTTTGGCTCCAATTACGGTAGCGTCCGGTTAATTCTTCAACATTATGATATAATAAGGGACCGTGACCCGTGGCAATTAAATTAATCTTTTCCAGTTCAGCCATGCGCTTGAGAGCAGATAAGACCGAACGGGCGTTAGGAGCCATTAAGCACTCGTAGTAATATTCAAAATCAGCTTCAATCGCTTTTAGATCTTCGTCATAAGTACTGTCCGAGCAGTAGTGCAATCCAAAAGCATCGCAAGTGAAGAGAGTTTGGGTTTTGCGGTCAAATGTAAAGATGGTGTCGGGCCAGTGTAAATTGGGTGCAATCACAAATTCTAGTTCGTGTCCGTTGCCCAAATCCAAGCGATCGCCATTTTTCACAATTTGCCGTTTGAAAGGCTGATGCACCAAATTTTCGAGAAATTGAATAGCAACTTTAGAACCAACAACCGTAATATTTGGAGCTAGTTGTAAAACATCTTTAACTAAACCACTGTGGTCTGGCTCGGTATGACTGATAATTAAATAACTGATATCGGTGGGATTGACCAAACCCTTGAGGGTATCTAAAAACAGTTGGCGAAACTTTTCGTGAGAAGTATCTACCAACGCTGTTTGCTCGCCGCGTATGAGGAATGAGTTGTAGGTAGTTCCATTTTGCAGCCCGAACTCAATATCAAAGCGGTCTCTATCCCAATCCAGAGAGCGAATTGCTGTTGTGTCGGAAGCAATATCGACAACCTGCATGGTTAGCCTTTTGTTAGTTTTTTCAGTGAGTGCTACCATATATCCCCTCCTAAGAGAATGAGTATTTATTACTCTTTTTCTATTGTGACACGAGTTTTTTGTAACGTTTTATTAAAAATTCTATAATTTGGTTAAAAAAACTCTAAGGAAAGGGTCGGGGGTTAGCGAAAGATAGGAAATAGGTAATTTCCAGGCTGTGTTTTCACACAACTCGTTTAGTCTCGTAATTTTTAGATCTCCCCCAACCCCCAACCCCTCACCCCCAATTCGGTCAAAAAAACAGAATGACAGACAGTACTTTGTGGCTAGGATTGACGATCGGAAATTCCCGACTGCATTGGGCGTGGTTGAAAGGCAAATCGCGCATTTGTGCTTGGGACACAGAACATTTGCCACAAAAAGTTATACATCAACTATCTAACTGTAAAACATTAGAGGACTTCATTACCCATTTTCCCACCTCCCCCTCCTCCCCTCCCCCTCTCTCCCCCTCCTACCCTCCCCCCCTTCTCCTAGCTTCCGTGGTTCCGAGTCAAACACAACTGTGGGAATCTTACCCAAATGTTCGCGTCATCACCTTAGACCACATCCCCTTACAAGGTCTTTATCCTACATTAGGAGTCGATCGCGCCTTAGCTTTGTGGGGTGCGGGCGAGAAATGGGGTTTTCCCATGTTAGCGATCGATGCGGGAACTGCACTGACTTTTACAGGTGCAGATGCTAACAAATGTTTAGTTGGCGGTGCTATTCTTCCTGGGTTGGGTCTGCAGCTTGCAACTCTTGCTCAAAAAACCGGACAATTGCCAGTGGTTGAACTACAAAAGCATCTTCCACAAAGGTTTGCTTTAAAAACCGAAGAAGCCATACAAAGTGGAGTTGTCTACACTCTGGTTGCTGGAATCAAAGACTTTGTTGAGGCGTGGTGGCGGGATTATCCTGAAGGGAAGATTGCAATTACAGGAGGCGATCGCACTTTGTTAGTCAATTATTTGCAAGCACGATTTCCTGCGATCGCAGCACGTTTCTACGTGGAACAGAATTTGATTTTTTGGGGAATGCAAGCACTACTGACTGGAATGTATGAGTAAACGACGAGTATAGAAAGTTCTTAGAGGTTGTTTGAGAAGTAGTTATCTGTGATTTTAGGCACTCAGTGCTCCCCCTGCCCCCCTTAAACAAAGCTGCGGTGGTGTACACAAGTCTCCTAAAATGCCTTCTAGCAGTTTCGATCCCCCCTAGCCCCCCTTAAAAAGGGGGGAAAATACTCTTAATGATATGACTTGTTACTGGTCAGTGCTGACTGTTAATTTGATAAAGTCACGGATATCTCCAGCAACAACTCCTGCACAAGACTCAGGTAGATCGTTAGCACCATGGGCGATCGCCTTCAACTCTGCTTGAGGAAGGTACTGAGCACAGGCTCGACTCATGTCTAGAAATTCTTTCGAGTCTTTTCCACCTTCTAAAATTAAAACAGGAGCAAGTATTGAGGACAATTGTTCTTGCAACAACTCTGCTTTAATTTCTGGTTCCTGACGCTCGAAGAGTAATTCACAGGCTGTAGGATAATTGAGCATTGCCTGACGTAACTTCCAATCTCGTTCAATTTGATCGTCCCAGCCAAAAATTTTAGTAATTGGGCGGAGGACTCTCAAGATTTGAAATAATGTGAGTGGAAACTTAATAATACGCCGCATCAGTTGCAAACGCTTTTTTTGCCCTTCAATTGCGATACCTTCTGGTGATATCAACACCAAACCACAAACTTGTTCTGGATACTTCAAACTATAACTAGCAGCAATCCAACTTCCGAGGGAATGCCCTACCAAGTATACCCTTTCTAGCTTTAACGCTTGCAAAAATTCTGCCAGACATTCAACGTGTAAATCTATCGAATGATGGATGTTTGGACGTTCGGATTCACCGAAGCCAAATAGATCTGGTGCAAAGCAATGGAAATGTGATGAAAGCAATTCCATTAAGGAAACCCATTGGCTGCTATCGTTCCACGAACCGTGTAAGAAAACAACAGGAATTCCTGTACCAATTTCGCGCCAAAACAAAAGCCCTTGAGAGAGCTTTCTTCGGGAGTTACGGAATAGAGAATCCATATTAGCTATTTCATATAGTCATTCACACTAGTGGAAATTATGAATGATGAATGATGAATGATGAAAAAATAATTCATAATTCATAATTTATAATTCATCATTCTCAAGCCAGTGTCGTCAAACCATTTAAATAGTCTTGCAATTGGCGACTGTGATCGTGAGACATTTTTCCAGGCGGTAGGGAATCGGTTGGAAAAGCTTGGATTTCCATAACTTCCAATGTATCTTGGATCGCCATGTCTCCCCGAACATCGGCTTCCACAACAATACAAATCGAATGGATTCTGGGGTCACGGTCTGGTGCGGAGTATACACCAACCAAACGCCGAATTTTCACTAATTCCAATCCGGTTTCTTCCATCAATTCCCGTTCTACTGCACTCGGAACATCTTCGCCCCAATCCACCATACCTCCAGGCAATGCCCACAGACCATTGTCTCGTCGCCGAATTAAAACAATTCGACCATCGGGTAAGATTGGAATTATACTTGTCCCTGGAACTGGATGGCGGAAGATGATGCCAAGAACAGTTTGTCCAAATCGCCATAAACTACGTGTGGACTGAACAGCCGCATCCATAAAAGCAAAATTGTTCAATTTTCAAATTTTGTCTTGCAGTGTAGAGAACCTTACCACACAACATTTTCTCAACAAAAATGTTGAGTTGCACCTTATACAATCATAGTTGTGGTTTGGAGCCATATCTTAAAGATTATCTCAGAAAATACTGATTCGACCACTGCACCACACTGAAAATGACTGCTTTACAAATTTCATAGTTCATCCTTGAGTTGACAGAAACTCTATACTAAGTTAGTATAGATTGCTGTTTAAAATATAGAAGTCGCCAATCTAGGTGAGAAAAACAAGTAAGCTCAACAGCAGATACTGCCTACATCAACCCTAGAAGCGAATTTTTGTTGTTTATTTAATGAGGTGAACATGGCTAAGCGCCGCAATCCGAAAAAAGAAAAGGCGCTACGGAACCAGGCGTATGCCCGAAAGTTTCGTAAACGGACTACAACAGGACGGATGGGCAATAGAAGATTCCAGCAAAGACCGCCGAAGAGTGAAGAGGATGAGGGCGCAGCAGCTATTGACGCTGAGTAGAAACGCTGCTCAAAATATTTGCTCTATGTTTGCTCTCTAAGTTACGGCGGGCGTACAAATGTACGCCCATAATTATTGCTAGCAATTTGGGAATGGGGGATTAAAATAATTTCCCACTCCCTTTTTCCCTAGCGATCGCTATTGGGAGTTTGACTGCGGGCGGCTTTTAGCGCTTGTCTCACTTGTTCAAATCCCGTACCACCATAGCTGTTACGAGCAGCAACGACTTGACGCGGTGATATTGCATCGTAAATATCTGCGTCAAAAGCTGGGTGAAGTTCTTTCCACTCCTCTAAACGTAAATCTTTAAGAAGTTTACCAGCAGCAATACTGGTTTTCACAACTTTGCCTACAAGGTTATAGGCTTCCCGGAAAGGTACACCTCGGGCTGCTAAATAATCTGCTACATCAGTAGCATTGGAAAAGTCTTCTGTTACTGCTTCTGCCAAGCGCTGGGTACGGAATTCCAACCCTTCCCGAAGTAAAATTGTCATTGCCTCAAGACAGGCTGTGACTGTATTAACACTATCAAATAAAGCTTCTTTATCTTCTTGCAAGTCTTTGTTGTATGCCAGGGGTAATCCCTTCATTATGACCAACATTGCTTGTAGATGACCAAAGACTCTCCCAGTTTTACCCCGAACCAACTCTGGTACGTCGGGGTTTTTCTTTTGAGGCATAATGCTCGAACCAGTAGCACAACTATCTTTGAGGGTGACAAAGCTAAATTCCTCAGACGCCCATAAAATGACTTCTTCTGAAAGACGGCTGAGGTGAACCATAATTATACTAGCTGCGCTGAGAAATTCAATGGCAAAATCGCGATCGCTAACTCCATCAAGACTGTTAGCATAAATGCCATCAAACTTCAACAAATTAGCAGTGTACTGGCGGTCTATAGGAAAAGTCGTTCCCGCTAGAGCACCGCAACCCAACGGTGAAACATTCACTCGACGAGACACATCTTTAAGACGTTCGCGATCGCGCTGCGCCATATGAAAGTACGCCAGTAAGTGATGGGCTAGACTCAGGGGCTGAGCGCGTTGTAGGTGAGTATAACCTGGAATCAGTGTTTCAATATGTTGTTCGGCAATATCTAACAGCACATTTTGAAATTCGCACAATTGGTCGCTGATTTGCTGAATTCGATCGCGAAGATAAAGCCTAGTGTCAGTCCCCACCTGATCGTTTCGGGAACGGGCAGTGTGTAATTTTTTACCCAAATCGCCCACCATTTCCACAAGACGACGCTCAACGGCAAAATGGACATCTTCTGCTTCAATCCCAGGGTTAAAGTTACCTTGTTGATATTCCTCGTGAATCTTGTCTAGAGCTTTGACAAGTTGCTCGCCTTCGTCTCGAGAAAGAATGCCAGTATGAGCAAGCATTTGTGCATGAGCTTTAGAGCCCATCAAGTCATACTCTAAAAGCTGAATATCAAAATTAATACTGGCATTAAATCGAGCGATTGCAGGATGCAACGCCGATTCAAACCGTTGACTCCAAGTGTTTTGTGCAGCCATATGCTCTGTTGGGAATGGTTGGTTGTTAGCCGTTCGGTGTTAGTTGTATTTTTGCACCACTCACGACTAACCACTAACCACTAACAAACTAGTTTTAACCGTAACTCGTTAAATTCCGAATCATATAACCAAGAGCCAATCCAATCAAGAGTGCCCAAGCTTGACCTGTCTGCACAAAGTGTGTAAACGCTTTTTGCATCTGACCGAGAATGTTGGGGTCAGTTACAGTTTGCGCCAGTACCGTCCAGTCTAAAGACGACCACCAGACGAAATGAGATATTGAATCAGTAAATATGTCCATATAAAAGATAAAGGATAAAGAAAAAGATGAAGGATAAAATTTTATCCTCGATACTTCCCGGTGATACCGCAATAAGTAGAAATTGTCTAGTGGTAAAATAATGCTCTGTATCTGAAGTGATGGCTCCCCAACGCAGTCCTAATGAAAATTTTCACCTTCAACATGAAAATCGCTTCCACTCCTTCTTTTTAAGGCACGCCGGGAAAGACATCCACCATCTTAATTTTGATGTCCGCAGATTCCTTCACAAACTTCACCTTAAAGTCGGGAAAGATTTCAACAACTTGCCACTTGCCACAATCTTGAGGAAATACCGTCACGTTTTGAACGTGTAAGTCTGGAAAGTCCTTAACTTTTTGTACGGTAATATCCGGGAAATCCTTGACAATTTGTACTTTGCCGTAAAGCTTAATACCTTTATAAGTACAGCTTGCATCAATTTTACTTTCAGCAGTGACGGTGTCGTTAGTTGATATAAAAATTGTTAATAGAAAGCTTAAGGCAAATGCAGCCAGTACAATCCAACGTTTCATGTTGAACCTCAGAATTGGTTTGCCTACCGTCATAACCTCATGACTCGGTTGATGCCAACCGCAATTTTGCGGCTGTCCGCAGAATTTGTCCCGCCAACACTGCTGCACCAAATCCATTGTCAATATTGACAACCCCTACACCCGCAGCACAAGAGTTTAACATTGTCAATAGCGGTGCTAATCCTCCAAAACTGGCTCCATAGCCGATGCTAGTAGGGACAGCAATTACGGGACAATCTGCTAAACCTGCAACTACGCTGGGTAAAGCCCCTTCCATTCCCGCCACAACCACCAAAACTGATGCTGATTCAATAACATGACGGTTGTTTAGCAAGCGGTGAATTCCAGCAACTCCCACATCCCAAAGACGCTGCACTTGAAAACCGGACAGTTCGGCGGTGACAGCTGCTTCTTCAGCGACTGGTAAATCCGCAGTACCAGCAGAAAGAATGCCAATGATACCAGGATCTTGCGGTTCAATGCTGTCCGGAGCGATAGCACAAATTCGGGCTAATTCGTAGTAGCGCAAACCCCTAACTTTAGATTGCAATACAGCATAAAGGGCTGGATCTATACGGGTAGCCATCACCACTGGATTGCGCTGGCGCATGATATTCATAATTTGAGCAATCTGTTCGGGAGTTTTCCCCGGTCCCCAGATAACTTCAGGAAAACCCGTTCTTAAGGCGCGGTGATGGTCTATTTTGGCAAACTCGCCTACAGGTTCATAAGATAAGTTTTTGAGCGTTTCTAGAGCAGCATCTGGGGTAACGTTACCTTGAGCGACAGATTCTAAGAGCGATCGTAATGATTTATTGTTTGTCATTAGTTAATTGTTGGTTGTTAGTTGTTATACCAATTTTCTATGAAGATGCCTGCAATTAGCCTGCGAAGCGCCCTCTTTGTTTGTATAGTCCCACATTTGTAATGTGAGGAAATTTTAAGCACAATTTCATATAGAATTGGTATTAATTGTTAGTTGTTAGTTATTAGTTGTGAGTGGTTAATTATTCTACTAACCACTAAACAATAACCTCTATAGCAATTCGTATGGGAGTTACAAACACTTCTGTCTTGTCTTCCTTGTCTCCCTCATCTCCCCCCTCTCTCTCGTCTCCCTCGTTTAGCTCTCAAGTAATATTGCTATATCTATTTTTCTACCTTAAGTTCATATTTATTCCACATTGTTCCTGCTTGGGAACCAACTGCAGAGTATTTAATGTTTTGAATGCGGTTTCGCACTGCTGACAAAGACAAAGGATTGATTAGATAAATAAATGGTAAATATTCTTGGGTTAGACGTTGGGTTTGAAAGTAAATTTCTTTGCGTTTTTCTTCATCTAACTCTTGGGCTCCTTGTTTATACAATCGACCGATTTCTGCTTCCCAATCTTCTACTTTCCAACCAATGAGAGGTTCCTTTCCTGCTTGTGGTTTTTGATTGAAGGTATGCAACCCCCCGTCAGTTAACCAAACGTTAGACGCATCATTAGGTTCAAATCCTCCACTCACAAAACCCAGTAGATAGCATTCCCAATCGAGTGAATCGGACAGTTTCGCTACAAGCGTGTTGAAAGAAATTGCGTTAAAATCTACTTGAATTCCAATTTGACTCAAATCGTATTTAATTTGCGCTCCCATTGCTACGCGAGTTTTATTTTCAGCATTTGTTATTAATGAGAAACGCACCCGATTTCCTTCTGCATCTAATAACTGGTTTTTAGCGTTATATCGAAAACCCGCTTTTAATAGCAAGTCTTGAGCTTTTTTGGGATTGTAATCATAAACTTTTAAGCCTTTTTCTGGAGGAAGATAGTAAGGGCTTTGTACCTCTATCGGCGAATTTTGTACGACACCAATTCCTCGAAAAATATTATTGAGCAATGCTTCTCTGTTGATAGCACGGGCAATGGCTTGTCTAAACGCTAAAGTATTAAACCAACGAGATTTAATCGGATCGACGACAGGTTGTCCGTTTTTACGTTGACCGCGATTGAGGTTAAAGGATATAAAATTTTGAGATAATTTCGATCCCCCATTGTAGATTGTGAATTGTCCTCGTTTCTCTTCCCGCTTGAGTAAAGAAAAATTTTCTGGGGACACTTCTACTATATCTAAGCCTCCAGAACGAAATTGAAGGATTATTGAATCTGTAGATTCAATAATCTGCCAAACAATCCGGTCAACATAAGGTAGTTGGTTACCTTGAGTATCTTTACGCCAGTAATAAGGATTGCGCTCGAAGATAACTCGTTGGCTTGGTACATAGCTTTTTATTTTGTAAGGACCGCTCACAATTATTTGACTCGGGTCTGTACCCGTTCCCCAAATTGATAGAAATTGTGGATTTCCATTAACATCTAGAGTTTTTAAGGATTCAGCTAAAGCATGTTTTGGCATAATACCAATTGAGTTTGTAGAGCCGCCCGTGGTAGTATACAGAAAAGGAGCGAAAGACTCGGGAAGAGTAAATTCAACTTTGCGATCGCTCATTTTCCTTATTTTAGGAAAAATACCGCTTGAACCTATTTTCAAACTATCTTTCCAATCTGTAGGAATTTTAGGATTAAAAATTATATCTTGATAAGTAAAGAGAACATCATCTGCAGTTAGGGGCTCGCCATCTGACCATTTCAGACCCTCACGCAGGGTAAAAACTATTTGCTTTTTATCATCAGAAATTTCCCAAGATTCTGCTAAATCTGGTTCTATTTCCCCAGTCTCGCCATTAAGAGTTGTTAGCCCTAAAGTCGTAAACAAAAAGACATGAGGATAGGAATTATTAAAGGAGTAATTAAAAGTTTGAGGATCGCCAATAGTACTAGTCACCCATTGAGATACATTTCGTACTGCTGCAGTTTTTAGGTTGGTGGGATTGCAACTTGTAAAAATTAACTGACAAACCAACCCTAAAATTAATATTGGAACAACAGAAAGCCAACGGCGATGACGGGGGAAGAGAAAAAACATCATGGGAGGAAAATTTTAATCTTTTCGCATGATACAGCCTAAGGGAATGGGGAATGGAGAATAGGGAATGGGAATTGATGATTCTCCCTTGTCCCCCTTGTCTCCCTTGTCCCTCTTGTCCCCACTCCCTAACCCCTATTCCCTTCAGCGACTTTCATCTCGTAAAGATTCCAGATGTAACCTCTAGGGGAAGGAAAAGCAGCAGAGTACTTAACACCTTGAACGGTATTGCGTACAGCCACTAAAGCCAAGGAATTCCATAAGTGAACGATCGGTACATATTCTTGCGCGAGACGCTGTACCTCGTCATAAATCGCTTTGCGCTTTGTTTCATCAAACTCTCTTGCTCCTGCAATGAAGAGTGCTTCAATTTTTTTCTCCCAATCAGAGGCTTCCCAACCCTCTAGAGGGGGCTGTCCTTTTGCAGGTTTTTGATTGAAAACGTGGAAACTACCCTCTACAGTCCATACGTTATAACCATCATGTGGCTCAATGTTTCCACTCATACCTCCCAAATAAGTTTCCCAATCAAGAGTGTTGGTGATTTTGTCTCCCAAAACGCTGAAATCAACGTATTGTAGATCTACTGTCATTCCTATCTTGCTCAAATCTTGCTTGATTTTGGGAGGAACTGAGGGTCGGTTACTAGCAGGCGCTAACATTGTAAAGCGCACTCGATTTCCATCCGAATCGAGTAACTGACCTTTGTTATCGTATTTAAATCCCGCACCTAGTAAAACTTCTTTGGCTTTGTCTACATTATAGTTATAGGCTTTAAGACCTTGTTTGGCAGACAAGTAGTAGGGGCTCGGGGCAAAAAATGGCGAGTCTTGGGGTTCGCCCAATCCCCGCAAGTTGTTGTTGATTATTGTTTGGCGATCGAGAGCGTAAGCAACAGCTTGTCTGAAAGCAACAGTATTAAACCAACGGGACTTAACCGGATCGACAAGAGGTTTTCCGTTGCGACGACCTTTGTTAAGGTTAAAAGCAAGTAAACTTGTACCGGTGTCGGGTCCTGCATTTTGAATGCTAAAATCACCTCGTTTTTCTTCTCGCTTCAGCAATTGGAAAGTTCCCGGACCAATTTCCAGTACATCCAATCCTCCAGAGCGAAACTGCATCAAAGCCGTATCAGCATTTTCTACAATTTGCCAAACAATACGCTCGATATATGGCTGCGGCTTCCCTTGTGCATCCTTTCGCCAGTAGTAAGGGTTGCGCCGAAATATCATTCTTTGACTGGGTAAATAAGTTTCTAGAGTATAAGGTCCATTCACAATAATTTTCTTGGGGTCTGTATCTATTCCCCAAGTAGAGAAAAATTCCGGTCTGCCATCGGAGCGCTTGGTTTCCACTGCTTTGCGTAAGGCGTGTTCTGGTAAAATCTCCATTTCTGCTGCAATTAATGCCAAAAAGGGTGCATAGGGTTCTGGCATAATAAATTCCACTCGCCGACTGTCAATTTTGCGGACTTTAGGAAAAGCTTTGCTAACACCAATGCGGAGGTTATCTTGAGCGTAGGTAGGAATTTCTTTATTTAGATAGATGTTGTTAAAGGAAAAAACAACATCGTCCGCTGTGAGGGGTTCTCCATCTGACCACTTTAATCCCTCACGCAAGGTAAAGGTATATCGCAGCTTATCCTGAGAAATTTCCCATGACTCCGCGATCGCAGGTTCAATTTTCTTAGTAATGCCATTGAGAGCTGCTAATGGTTCATAAGTAAAACGAAAGATATTGGGAGTTGATTGGCTCAAAGCTGCGTTAAAAGTTTGCGGATTACCCCCGGCGCTAATAACTAGTTGGGATACTTGAGCTGCTGAGGTTTTAAATTGACCGGGATTGCAGCCGTTCAAAGATAGAGCTATCCAAAAACCTAGTAAAGCTACAATCCAACCTCTTGGGAAAATTTGTGGTAATTTTTTTGGAAAAAAATGTGCTTTCATTTTTCTAGAACTTTGCGATGGGCTTTATTCTAGAATTCATCTTGCTAAAGTGTCTAGTGAAAAATAGGAATGGGTTTTTGTATAGGACGACGGGCGTCTTCACCCGTCCCATAGGAAAATCACAATTAACAACCCCTAATCCCTAACTTTCATTTCGTATATATTCCAAACATAGTTACCAGGTGCAGGAAAAATAGAAGTGTATTTCACATTTTCTAAGTTATCACGCACTGCTGCTAAAGCCAGGGGATTAAACAAGTAAATAAAAGGTAAATATTCTTGAGCAAGACGTTGCGTTTCTACATAAATTGCTTTGCGTTTTGCTTCGTCAAACTCTCTAGCAGCTTCGATGTAAAGATCGTCAATTTTTTTCTCCCAATCAGAAGTTTCCCATCCTTCTATACGATCTTTTTTACTTTGCGGTTTCTGATTAAAAACGTGAAAGTTTCCATCTACAGCCCAGATATTGTAACCGTTGGCTGGTTCAACACCACCGGTGATTGCTCCATACCAACTGTCCCAATCTAAAGTATTGGAAATTTTTTCTCCAATAACACCAAAATCTAGGAACTGTAAATCCATCGTAATTCCAATCTTTTTTAAATCCTGTTGAATTCTCGGTGTAACTGTCGGTCTACCACCAGATGATACCAGCATGGAAAAGCGGACTCGATTGCCATCAGAATCTAGTAATTGACCTTTGCTATCGTATTTAAATCCTGCTCCTAGTAAAAGTTGCTTGGCTTTTTCTGGATTATAATCGTAAGATTTTAAGCCTTCCTTGGTAGAAAAGAAGTAGGGGCTGGGGACTGAAATTGGGGAGTTTTGCGTTTCGCCCAATCCACGCAGGATGTTGTTGATCATGGTTTGGCGATCGATAGCATACGCAACTGCTTGTCTGAAAGCAACATTGTTAAACCAGCGCGACTTGATGGGATCTACTAAAGGTTTTCCATTACGACGACCTTTATTAAGGTTAAAAACCATAAAACTCGTACCAGAATCAGGTCCCGCATTATCAATATTAAATTTCCCGCGTTTTTCTTCACGCTTTAACAGTTGAAAACTACCGGGACCAATTTCGAGTAAATCCAACCCTCCAGAGCGAAATTGCATTAAAGCTGTGTCAGCATTTTCCACAATTTGCCAGACAATACGTTCAATATAAGGTTGCTGCTTTCCTTGTGCGTCCTTACGCCAGTAGTAAGGATTGCGTCGGAATACCACACGCTGGCTGGGTGAGTAGCTTTCTATTGTGTAAGGACCGTTAACAATAATTTTTTTAGGGTCTGTGTCTGTTCCCCAGGTAGAAAGAAACTCTGGTTGTCCGTCACCTCGTTGTGTTTCCACAGCTTTACGCAAAACGTGTTCTGGTAAAATTGCCGTTCCTGCTGCAACAGTTCGTAAAAAAGGGGAAAAAGGTTCTGGCAAAGTAAATTCTACCTGGTTGCTGTCAAGTTTGCGGACTTTCAGAAATTTCCTGCTTTTTCCTATGCGAAGACCGTCTTGATAATAGGAGGGAATGCGTGGGTTGAGATAAATTTGATTAAAGGAGAAAATAACATCATCCACTGTTAATGGTTCCCCATCGGACCATTTCAATCCATCCCTTAAAGTAAAGGTAATCCGCAATTTATCTTCCGAAATATTCCAAGATTTTGCCAGGGCTGGCTCTACTTCTTTTGTCACTCCATTTTCTGTCGCTAATGATTCATAAGTAAAAGCAGAAATATTGGGTGATTCTTGAATAAGAGCATAGTTAAAAGTTTTAGGATCGCTGGCGGCTGCAATTACTAGTTGTTCGACTTGAGCAGCTTGCGTTTTATACTGGCTGGGATTGCATCCGTTTAGAGATAGAATAATCCAAATTCCTAAAACTGCTAACAGCCAACTGCGTCGAAATAATTTTCTCAAAATATTAGATGTCATTTTAAAATATCTTTTCTAACTAGACTGATTTGCCAACCAATACATAAATTATTTATAATTCTTATAGCTTTTTTCCTGCTACTACTCGTTAATTTGTATCCCAATCAATTGGTATTTTAAAATAGTATTATGGGTCTTTCCAGTGTAACGTACTCTTTTATTACAATTTATTAAGACGGGAGGCAGAGCCTCTAATAATTTATTCCCAGGCGGAGCCTGGGAACAAGGAAACCCCGATCTCTAACCCCGTGTAAGTAAAACGACAGCGTAAGCACAAATCCCTTCTTCTCTGCCTACCGGACCTAATTTTTCATTAGTTGTTGCTTTTACGCCGACTCGATCCGGTTCGATTTGCAAAACACTGGCTATTTTTGAGCGCATTGTTTCAATGTGTGGTTTTAATTTCGGGCGTTCTGCTACGACGACTGAATCAATATTGCTGACTTCCCAACCGCGATCGCAAATCAGTTGATGCACTTGACTCAACAGCACCAAACTATCTGCACCCGCCCATTGGGGATCGGTGGGTGGAAAATAATGTCCGATATCCCCCAAAGAAAGCGCCCCTAGCATGGCGTCCATAATCGCGTGTGTGAGAACATCCGCATCACTGTGTCCTAACAAACCTAGGGAATGGGGAATATTAACTCCGCCCAAAATCAAAGGGCGATCGCTCACTAAGCGGTGAATGTCGTATCCATTACCAACGCGAATATTCATAATTTATTATTTGTTGTTTGTCAATTAGGAATTGGGGAAGGTAGGTTCCCCACGAAGTTGAGATAAGCCCATGAGGATTGAGCAAGAGTTATTCTCCCTTGTCTCCCTTGTCTCCCTTGTCCCTTGCTCTCATCTGTTCCCAATTTTTGAGCAAATCGGGACGGCGCTGACGGGTTCTAGAAATTTGTTGTTCGTAGCGCCACTTGGCAATGGCAGCGTGATTGCCTGAAAGAAGGACTTCAGGGACTTTCCATCCGCGAAAAGAGGCGGGGCGAGTATACTGGGGATAGTCCAACAAACCCTCTTCAAAACTTTCTACTTTCAAAGATTCTACTTTGCCAACGGTTCCGGGTATTAGACGTATGACACCGTTAATTAAAACCATTGCTGGCAATTCACCCCCTGTGAGAATAAAATCGCCTAAGGACACTTCACGGTCAACCAGATGCAGTACTCGCTCATCAACTCCTTCATAATGCCCGCAGATGATGACCAGCTGGTTGTAGTTTGTTGCGAGTTCTCGCAACAGGGGTTGATCTATGGTTTGACCTTGAGGACTCATCAAGATAACTTCTCTTCTGGGTAAAGTCGGTAGAGATTCTACAGCGGTAAAGATAGGTTCTGGCTTCATCAGCATTCCTACACCGCCCCCGTAGGGTTCATCATCTACTTTCCGGTGTTTATCGTTAGTAAAGTCTCTTGGATTAACGAGATTGACTTGGGCAATCTGTTTTGCGAGGGCTTTACCTATTAACCCGGAAGTGAGAACAGAAGTGAAACAGTCAGGAAATAGCGTAACTATATCAAAGCGCACAGTATTTCGTATTGGAGGACACTATTCTAAAGTTGGGATATATGTACTACATAGAAGTTGATGTTTTGTATTACACACACAAGCAACATCAAGAGTATCTAAAAGTACTGGAAAACTAACAGTTTCCGTGGCAATACAAGTTTTTCTAACTACTTAATTTATGTTTAAATATTGTCACATCTACATTGAAATTATTTAACTAACCGAGTTGACAACTTCCAGGATGCATCAAGCCAGTCTCAGAAAAAAGTGTCTCATGACCTACTTTTCCCCCTTTATTCGGGGTGCGGAAGGGTGTTGGAATAGGAATGTGAGGGTAAGGCAAGCGGTTTTTCTCCATGAACAAATTCAATGGCTTCAAATCCAAGCTTCTAGGGTACAGGTGGTTCTTAAATCACTTATTATCCCCTACACTCTCTCACTTTCATACGCCAACACTCATCAGGTGAAAAATCAGGTGCTGAGTTCTTCGGAACGGCAAAGACACTATAAAACTGAGTCATGTTGTGCATAAAGCACTGTCCTCTTTAGGAGGCGAGGCGCAAAATCATAAAGGCGAACGACCTTGTTTAATTCACCTGAAGTTGTTGACAGGAGAAACACAATGCCGCAACTTAAAGCTAAATCGCTGGAAATGAGGACACCCCAAGCAACAAAAACCGCCGTTCTGGTCATCGGAGGCGCAGAAGACAAAGTTCATGGACGTGAAATTTTGCGGACTTTTGTCAGTCGTTCTGGTGCCAGTAACGCCTATATTACAATTATTCCCTCGGCTTCTCGCGAGCCGAGCATTATTGGTGGCAGGTATATCCGTATTTTTGAAGAAATGGGTGCTCAGAAGGTCGAAATTTTAGACATTCGGGAAAGGGAACAGTGTGAAGACCCTTACATCCAAGCATCCTTAGAAGCCTGTTCCGGGGTATTTCTGACAGGAGGAGACCAATTGCGTCTCTGTGGTGTGTTGGCTGATACTCCAGCGATGGATATTATCCGGCAACGGGTCAGATCCGGACAGCTTACCTTAGCAGGAACTAGTGCAGGGGCAGCTGTAATGGGTCATCATATGATAGCAGGAGGTGGTAGCGGCGAATCCCCAAATCGTTCTCTTGTTGACATGGCCACTGGCTTGGGTTTTATCCCAGAAGTGATTGTGGATCAGCACTTCCACAATCGAAATCGTATGGTACGCCTAATGAGCGCTATCGCTTCCCATCCCGATCGCCTGGGCATTGGTATCGATGAAGACACTTGTGCCATGTTTGAGCGAGATGGTTGGCTGCAGGTTCTGGGTAAAGGAAGTGTGACAGTTGTTGACCCAACAGAAGTGACTCACACAAACGAACCCCATGTTGGGGCAACCGATCCCCTGAACTTACATAACCTTCGGCTGCACCTTCTCAGTCATGGCGATCGCTATCACCTTTACCAGCGTACCGTTTTACCTGCGGTTTACCGCATCTCCAGCTGACGGAAAACAGTAGCTGGGGTTACACTGGGTTGACCGCTCCTTGCCAAATTTTGACTAAAAAATCGAAGATAATACGATGTAAGTAGAAAAAACTGTTTACCATGAACAGTTAAGCGGTCAATTCCAGTAAGAAACTAGAATTTTGGTTCCGAATCTCCATCTACCTATTTCCCATGAGAATCCTCAAGATCCAGACCTTACGCGGCCCCAACTATTGGAGCATTCGACGCCACAAGTTAATTGTCATGCGCCTCGATTTAGAAAACCTTGCCGAGACGCCTACAAACGAAATTCCTGGCTTTTATGAAGGATTAGTTGAGGCTTTGCCAAGTCTGGAAGGTCACTTTTGTTCTCCGGGCTGTCGTGGTGGTTTCTTAATGCGCGTGCGAGAAGGCACCATGATGGGTCATGTTGTGGAACACGTAGCCCTAGAACTGCAAGATTTGGCTGGAATGAACACGGGCTTTGGGCGCACTCGTGAAACGACGTCCGCACCCGGAGTTTACCAGGTGGTGTTCGAGTATCTAAATGAGGAAGCAGGACGCTATGCTGGCAGGGCAGCTGTACGGTTGTGCCAAAGCATTGTCGATAGGGGACGTTATCCAAAAGCTGAACTAGAGCAAGACATACAAGACCTGAAAGACTTGTGGCGTGATGCAGCACTAGGACCCTCTACAGAAGCACTGATTGCAGAAGCCGAAAAAAGGGGTATTCCTTGGATGCAACTCGGCGCACGCTTTTTGATCCAGCTGGGCTACGGCGTCAATCAAAAGCGGATGCAGGCAACAATGACAGATAACACTGGCATACTGGGCGTAGAACTTGCTTGCGACAAAGAAGCAACCAAACGCATTCTCGGGAATTCAGGAATTCCCGTTCCTCGCGGTACTGTCATTAACTTCTTAGACGATCTCGAAGAAGCCATACAATACGTTGGCGGCTATCCCATTGTCATCAAACCTTTAGATGGCAATCACGGACGCGGTATCAGCATTAACATTACTTCCTGGGAAGAAGCAGAAGCAGCATATGATTCTGCCAGACAAATTTCCCGCTCGATCATCGTCGAACGATATTACGTTGGACGGGATCATCGCGTTTTGGTGGTCAATGGCAAAGTCGTCGCAGTTGCAGAGCGCGTTCCCGCTCACGTAGTTGGTGATGGCAGAGCCACTATTTTTGAATTGATTGAGGAAACCAACAAAGACCCAAATCGGGGTGACGGGCATGATAATGTCCTCACCAAAATTGAACTCGACCGCACTAGCTACCAGTTACTGGAAAAACAAGGTTATAACCTAAATACTGTCCTGCCTAAAAGTACAATGTGCTACTTAAAAGCGACAGCAAACTTAAGTACAGGGGGAATCGCTGTAGACCGTACCGACGAAATCCATCCAGAAAACGTCTGGCTGGCACAGAGGGTCGTGAAAATCATCGGTTTAGATGTTGCGGGAATTGATATTGTTACACAAGATATTAGCCGTCCCTTGCGAGAAGTCGATGGCGTGATTGTGGAAGTTAACGCCGCACCCGGTTTCCGGATGCACGTTGCTCCGAGTCAAGGTATACCCCGCAATGTCGCAGGAGCAGTCATGGATATGCTGTTCCCGAACGACAAATCAAGCCGCATCCCTATTCTGTCAGTAACGGGTACCAATGGCAAAACCACAACCACCCGTTTGTTAGCACATATTTTTAAACAAACTGGTAAAGTCATTGGTTATACAACTACAGATGGAACTTATATCGGGGATTACTTAGTAGAAGCAGGTGACAACACCGGACCTCAAAGCGCCCAACTGATTCTTAGCGATCCCACTGTGGAAGTGGCAGTGCTAGAAACAGCACGTGGCGGTATTCTGAGATCTGGGATCGCTTTTGAAGCTGCTAATGTGGGAATTGTATTAAACGTTGCTGCGGATCACTTGGGAATCGGTGACATAGATACACTAGACCAGCTAGCACATCTTAAGAGTATAGTTGCCGAAGCAGTATACCCCGACGGTTACAGCGTACTCAATGCTGACGACCCACGAGTCGCTGAAATGGCAGAGAGAACAAAAGCCAATGTTGCCTTCTTTACCATGAACCCGGATTCGGAGTTGGTTAAGAAGCACATTCAGAAGGGAGGCGTTGCTGCCGTTTACGAAAATGGTTATATCTCTATTTTGAAAGGTGATTGGACGCACCGAATTGAACGGGCCGAAAATATACCCCTCACTATGGGCGGACGTGCTCCGTTTATGATAGCCAATGCTCTGGCAGCTACTCTAGCAGCATTTGTGCAAAATGTTTCTATAGAACAAATTCGTGCGGGCTTGAATTCTTTCCGTGCTTCGGTTAGTCAGACACCGGGACGGATGAATTTATTCAATTTGGGCAATTTCCATGCTTTGGTTGATTATGCCCACAACCCTGCTTCTTACCAAGCGTTAGGTGCTTTTGTTCGTAACTGGACTTCAGGCGATCGCATTGGAGTTGTTGGGGGACCGGGAGATCGACGCGATGAAGACTTTGTAACCTTGGGCAAACTCGCTGCAGAAATCTTCGACTACATGATTGTCAAAGAAGACGATGATACGAGGGGACGCCAACGGGGTTCGGCGGCTGAGTTGATCGTTCGAGGCATTAAAGAATTTAACCCCGATTGTAAATACGAAGTGATTCTGAGCGAAACTGAAGCGATTAACAAAGCTTTGGAAACAGCTCCCGACAACAGTTTAGTCGTTATCTTACCGGAAAGCGTCAGTCGTGCTATCCGGTTAATTAGAGCACGTGGAGTTGTCAAAGAGGAGTTAGCCCAACAAAATACCAGTTCCTCCACTGTAGACTCCCAAGTGGGTGTACCATCTTCAGTGGTCAACACGCGTTTGTAGTCATTTGTCCTTTGTCATTTGTTGTTGTTCTTGCTCGCAAATGACAAATGACCAATGACAATTAACTACTGTTTTTCTTGTTCGCGATCGCTATCTTCACTCGGCTTGTTCAGTTCTTCCTTAAAACCTCGAAGAGTTTTTCCCAGTGCGCTACCCAGCTCTGGAATTTTTTTCGGTCCGAAAATGACAATAGCAACCAGACCAATAATTGCGATTTCTGGCCATCCCAATCCAAACATATGCTTCTCCTGTCACAACCCTTCCTCATTATAGGTATAATGAGGGGCTGTCAGAAACAAGCCCTCATCAGAAGAAAGAATTTATTTTTTGTCGTTTTTTAAAGAACAAATCTCAAAATATTCAAGATTTTTTATACCAGAAGGTAAATAAACCCTAACTAAAGGCTGTTTTATGCCATATGGATCTGGTGCAGAACATCCGAGAGTATAGCAAAACTGTTGAATAATAGCAGTGCCTTTTTCACCAACGAGTTCGATAGTCAGGCGGCTATAATTATTAAGAAAAATGCTTACGCGATCCATTCCTCATAGTGTGTAGTCATTGTCAATTTAAAAAAGTGGTATTAACTGTATAGATCGAGTTGTTAAGTTACCAGAAAAAATTTTATATTCATATTTTCTTATAAGTAAAATGTGATATTCTTATAGACTTATAGGACCCAAAAGTGTCTGGATAACAAAACACTTCCTAAAAGCATCTACCCAATCCATGTCTTCAATAAGAGTGCGTTTACTCTAGACGATCGATGCAACTTTAAAAGCTGCACCAACAAAGTTGTGCTGCATAAAGATTAACATCTCATGAATCAAGTGACCAAAAATTGCTTTTCCTACTAAAACTACTTTTTAAATTTAGGTTTTTCTCTTAGCAATGGTTCATGAAATATCTCGTATCAGCCCTAAAATCCAGACAATTGCAAGAATGATTTTCTTTTTAACCAACAATTTCCTTTATTGCTTGGAGTAAATTGTGAATGGTTTTCTTCCATTTTTGTCAGACTATCTATATCTGTAAAGCAAGCATTAATCACCTCATAAAAATCGTTCATTTTAGAGTATAAGGAAAGTAAAAATGTTTCTTGAAAAAACTTATTCCTTAACCTTTTTCATCTGAAATGCAAAACTATGCAGAATAAAGAATGAAAGAGAACTTTTCATTCCTTCGTTCAGGACACTGACATTACCTGAATGGATTTTTGTAGAAAAAAATAGGGTTCCTATTAATTTTTGTCTTTGAATCTATTTGATACTTTGACTTAATCCTTCAACACAATATGGACAATACAAATCGCAGAAAGTTTACAGTTACCCCAGAAGTTGCACTTCTTTTAAAAGGGTTGATTGTTGGGAAAATTATGACAATAGTCGTTATTGGCGGACTGTTCTGGTGGCTGCTTTGGCCGCGCTTGTTATGGGTTGGCAGCAGTTCGAGTTCTTTTACCAATCAAAGCATAAAAACTAACTCTGCGAGTCAATTAACCTTTCAGACAGTTTCTGATGTTCCCATTGGTTCTTTTAAATACGGTGGCAGTACAACTTGGGCTTCTATCCGACAATTAGTAGATTCTCAGATCCAAAACACTCGCTTGGAACTACAATTGCACTACACAGATCCTACTGATGGTAAACCCAGTTCGAGTACGGGCATTCGGATGTTACTTGACGGGCAATTAGACTTCGCTCAGTCCTCCCGTCCCCTAACAACAGAAGAAAAAAACACCGCTAAACAGCGTGGTTTCATGCTTAAACAACATCAAGTAGGTATGGATGGGATAGCAGTGGTTGTCAATCCTTCACTTCAAGTGCGAGGTTTAACAGTTAATCAATTACGCCAAATTTATCTGGGTCAACTTAATAATTGGAAACAGGTAGGGGGACCTGACTTAACCATCACACCTTTTGCCCAACCGGAATCAGACACGGATACAGTCATATTTTCTGCTAACAGCAAATCCAACAAGCAAGGACTTGCCTCTGGCGTGAGATATGTTTCCTCCACAACTGACGCACTGCGTCAAGTCAACAAAACTCCTGGCGGCGTGTATTATGCTTCTGCTCGTGCAGTTGTACCTCAATGCAGTGTCAAGCCTTTGCCACTGGGGGGGCAGACTCCTACAAAACTCATTTCACCATACCGCGAACCAAGAGTGCTACCCGAACAGTGTCCGCGCCAACGCAACCAAATCAACACCGAAGCATTCAAGAATGGTAGCTATCCTCTGACGGCTGGTTTATTTGTTATTGTCAAGCAAAACAACAGTCAACAACAGCAAGTTGCAGAAGCTTATACCAAACTCTTATTAACCGACCAAGGACAAAACGCAATTGAGCAGGCGGGGTTTATCAGAATGCCCTAGGTTTGTATATCAATGAAGCTACAATAATACACTTAGGATGCGAGCAGTATGCACGCAGAACAAATGCTACCTAGCATGAATTTGTCTCTCGACCTGCTAGTATACACTAGCTTTATGGATGTGGGTTACGAGCTCCTTGCGAGCGATCGTGTTCCCCTACAAATTCAACAAACTTTCCTCAGAAGGATAGTTTATCAATATTGGAATGCCCGCGAGCTAAAAACTGTTGGTTATAGGGCGGCTTATCTTCTTCAAGTTGCTCCAGAACATTGGCTGTTTGGTTGGCTGTACTACAACGAGTGGGATAGTACAAGCGAGCACTACATACCATATTTCATTTGCTACTATCTAGCAGAATCACTGCATGCTCTGAGCATCGAAAAAATTTGCGCTTGCTTGCAAAAGGGACCTGTATCACTTGTAGAACGGCACACTTTTTCAACTTCTTTAGAACCTCTAATTTTAGAAGACTTAAGTAGTTACCAAGAAGTAAAGCCAGGAGTCGCGATTCCTTGGGAAGTTCGCCAGCAAATTTATAGAAACTTTAAGCAAGGACAATTAACGGATTTATTCATCCTATTTCAAGAAATTGAAAAGGAAACTGAACTGTTACAGCCAGTCCTCCTTGAGGATTTGGTTGTGGAAGATCGAACGACTGAAGATAGTACTTTACCACATGTTCTTCCAGTTCCAGAAACAGACCGGGAACTAGAACTGTTGTTGCCAATTCCACATGAAGAATGGCTTGCTAAAGACAAAACGACTAATGCTCGTGCTTTGCTACCCGATCGCAATTTTCTTTTGCTACTTGGGATCAGTTTTGGTATGTTTACTAGCATCATAGTCATAATTTTATTTTTTGTCTTTTTTTATACGTTAAGATTAATTCCAATCCAGCACAATCCTTCTCCTACCCCGTCTGTCATACCTTCTAACAATTTGACTTTCCGCAGCTAGCAGCTATATACACTTCTTAAAATTTAATTAATCGAAATTTATAAAAAAAACCGACTGATTGCATGGCAATAGCAGTCGGTAACTAGCTTTCTTGTTTAGGAGGAGGAAGCAAAATAATATAAATAGTTTAGATCTTTGTTTTATATTTGATGCGAGCGCAATAACTTTTTTTAAAATTTTTAAAGAAAAAATTTTTGTTATGATTGATACCTTAAAGACTTCCTAGCAATCGCATTTTAAGACCTTCCCGAACACTCTATGGGTAACTTTCCGCCAGAACAACGTCTATAGGCAAAACTCCACTTGCTTCTAAGGCTGCTTTTAGAGTCACAATAGTCAAGGTATTTGTTTAGATTTTTCATACAACTCTATGACCCATCAGGAAAGTAATGCAAAAGAAACTCCAACGTCATCGCGAGTATGGCGGGGTTTACAGGAAAACCTAACTCTCATTGCGATCGCTTTGTGTTTGGCAATTCTCATCCGCACCTTTGTTGCAGAACCTCGCTACATTCCTTCAGATTCCATGTTACCAACCTTGTACAGAGGCGATCGCTTGGTTGTGGAAAAGATTTCCTACCTTTTTCACCCTCCTGAATTGGGCAATATCATAGTTTTTCAGCCACCAGAAGAATTACAGCGTCGGGGTTATCCTAAAGACCAAGCTTTCATTAAGCGCGTAATTGGTACCCCAGGACGGAGCGTTAGCATCGCCAGTGGTAAAGTTTATCTTGATGGTAAACCCCTACAGGAGGACTATATTGCAGAACCGCCAAATTTACCAATGGAAAAGCGACAAGTTCCAGCCGATGAATTTTTTGTTATGGGAGATAATCGTAATGATAGTAACGATTCCCGTTATTGGGGTTTTTTGCCTAGAAAGAATATTATAGGTAGAGCCGTGTTTCGCTTTTGGCCTCTTGACCGCATAGGGTTTATTTAAATTCGTGAGTCATTTGTGGTTAGTTGATTGTTAAACCACAAACGACTCACAACTAACTAAACCTTAAATAATACATCAACTGGGCGATCGCCGAGCCCGGTAGATTGAGCCTTTGTTGAAAATCAGCTAAATTACGGAAAAGACCTGCTGACAGGCGATTTTCTACAATGGCTTGCGCGAGAGATACATCAATAAAAGGTACTTGTATCAGTGTTTCAACCGTTGCTACATTTGGGTTGACAATGTGGCTCGGAAGGGCTAAGGCTTCCTCGTCATAATAAATAAAATTAAGAAGGGGTCTGAGGGGTTCAAGTCTCTGTACGGATATACTGAGAGCCGCTGCAATATCTTCAACACAATAAAATTTCACTCCACCACGGGAGAGTTCTACAAGCGATCTTGCTTGATGAATGGAAAATCCCGGTAAACGCAGCCAATCATCGACAGTTGCTTGATTGACGTCTATACGGATACCCAATTCCACTGCGATCGCAATTTCTTCTCCTGATTGCAGTCGGTGGTAGGGGTTGTTAATCAATTGAGTGCGGAGTTTTTGCAGCCTCGGATTCCAAGATAGCCAATTTTTCATAGCTTTTTCTCGTTTTACATTTGGTCGAGCAACTGACGGCGCTTTTGCTCAAATTCATACTCAGAAACTAGTCCCTCCTGACGCAAACTTTCTAACTCTCTCAAAGCGTCTGCAATAGCTCCTACGCGATCCGGGACGTACTGTGAACTTTTGATAGCTGTTTTACCCATATTAAAATGGCGGTCAAAAGTTTCTTCATCTTGAGCTAAGTACCAAACTCCTTCTATAGCACAAGCAACTTTGGGAATAGGTGTCCAAGAAAGCAGTACATACAACACACCCCAAAGTGGTTGACCTAAATAAAACTTGTGTAGTCCTGATATTGTCAACGTACCAGACAAAGCTAGTATTGCGGCGATACTTCTGTTCTTGCGCTGATTAAACATAGTTTTTATCTTAACAGTGATTGGTGATGAGTGACCAGTAAAACCTCACGCATCAATGAATTTGGGGCTCGTACCACTTTACGTTTGGTTATTTTTTATTTGTCGTTGGTTCTTGGTAGGAGTGTTGAGATATTTATATTTTTTAACATACTTCTGTTGATTCTTACTTAGCTACATATTTTTCGCCTGACTGTTTGTGCTGCTACAAACACAATCTGTAAACATTGCTCGTCTTCCAAAAATGTGAATTTATTTCTGTATATCCTATCATCCATTATTCCCTTGAATCTACTGAATTTTAAGACTTCTTGCACTGACTTTAAAGATTGTGTTAGTCATAACGGGTTGATGACTGAGTCTAAGTCATTACGTGATAGAAAAATTGGTTATGTTAGGGTGATTTTTTGGATTGAAAGGCTAGAACTCAGAGAAATTCCTGCAAGTGAAATAGACATTTTTTACGAGCCTGCGATCGCTTCTCTAGCAGAGACTCAATATAAATCATTAGTGGTCTCTTATGAAATCACTCAGCAGCTAAGAGAACTTGATTTAGTATATTTTTGCTCGTCCTCATCCAATCTACTGTTTCAAGAAAATCCTTTAGTTGGTTAGAGAACAGAATATTGAGTCAGAATTGACTTTCTATGAAGATAAAACAGATGTAAATAATTATGCCAAACGGCACTATCAACGTAGAATAAGCTATGTTAGACAAGCTAACTGGAAATCAGCCGTACAATAATTGCGAGATGCCATCAAGTTAAAGCCGAATAATAGCGATTATCTTGCTTTACTGGGATTTGTCCATTTGAAACAAAACCTAATATGAAGGGCAAAAGTTTATTTACATCAAGCATTAAAACTTAACCCACAACAAAAACTTGCCTTTAAATATGCTTTAAGAATGAAGCATGAAATATGAAGTACACGAAAATTTTTTTATCCTTTATCCCTTATTCTTCATACTTTTGGGTCAAGTGTTGAAATTGCGGTAGAAAACCGTACTCAAACCGAAGGCTGTTTTCCAGATGATATCTCTAGATTAGAATAAAACTAAAGATCGCAAGTACAAAAGCTACTGAGCGACATTACTCAGTGGAGTGTGGGCAAGATGGGATTCTTTGACTCGGAAATAGTTCAGCAAGAAGCAAAGCAGTTGTTTGAAGATTATCAAGCACTGATTAAATTGGGTAGCAGCTACGGCAAATTTGACCGTGAAGGCAAAAAACTGTTTATCGAACAGATGGAAGCCATGATGGATCGCTACTGTGTTTTTATGAAACGCTTTGAGCTATCAGAAGATTTTATGGCACAAATGACTGTAGAGCAACTCAAGACACAATTAGGTCAGTTTGGCATTACGCCGCAACAAATGTTCGATCAAATGAACTTCACGCTACAACGCATGAAAGCCGAATTGGAAAAGCAATCTTAGGAACGTGGTTAGTGGTTCAACTCTACGAACTACTAACCACGTTCCTACTAATACTTTCCCTAATTTACTTTCGGGCGACGGAACTGAGACGGTGACTTAAAGTTCTCAACAGGTACGCCTTTAAGGGCTTTTGTCATAAAATCACGCCAGATGGGAGCAACCATAACGCCACCCGTAGCGCCATGAGCTAGGGTTCTGTTGTCGTCTCTACCTACCCAAACGGCAGTTGTTAACTGAGGTACAGTACCGACAAACCAAATATCTTTTTCAGAGGATGTTGTTCCTGTCTTTCCTGCAGCAGGACGATCTATTGCAGCGTTTTTACCAGTACCGTTAGTGATTACTCCTCGCATCACATCAACGATGGCTGCAGATGCCCAAGGGTCTAAAACAAGCTGTGGTTTGGGTGTGTTATCTAGTATTACATTGCCACTACTATCTGTAACACGGGCAATAACTGTTGTGGGAGATTGCCAGCCGTAATTAGCAAAAGTCGCATAGGCGCTTGCCATTTCCAATGGTGTTACCCCAATGGCACCCAAAGGTAAAGAAGTCACGGGTTCCATCGGACTCATAATGCCCAAGGTGCGGCAAGTTTCAACAACTCTATTCATCCCTATTGATTTACCAACCTTAATAACAGGAATGTTGCGAGACATAGCGAGGGCGGTACGGATTGACATTGCCCCAGCATAGCCACCATCGTAGTTCCGTGGATGATACCAACCGCTACCATCTCGATAACTGACTGGAGAATCGACGACTGTTGAGTCTGGACCGTACCTACCAGTTGCAAAAGCGGTATAGTAAACAAACGGCTTAAAAGAGGAGCCTGGTTGCCTCAGTGCTTGAGTTGCTCGGTTGAATTCGCTTGTTTTTGAATCGACACCACCTACGAGAGCTTTCACAAAATGAGTCCGGGGGTCAACTGCAGCGAGAGCAATTTGGTTTCTGTATAACCCTTGCCCCGATAACCTTTCATGCCAGCGTCTTACGGTTGCTTCTGCCATGCGTTGAAAATCGGCATCAATGGTGGTTTGAATCCGCATACCGCCTTTGAGAAGCGCTTCACGACCAAATTTCTTCGCTATTTCCTGTGCCACAGCGTTGGTGACGTATGGCAAAGCACTACCCTGGAACGATCTGATTTTGCCCAGTTTTATTGGTTGTTTTAGGGCATCGTCGTACTCTTTCTGCGTAATCCAGCCCAAAGTAAGCATCCGCCCCAGAACTTCCTTCTGCTGGTATTTAGCTTTGTTCATGCTTACAAAGGGGCTGTACTCTTCTGGGGCTTGAATCAACCCCGCGATCATGGCTGACTCAGCCAAGTTTAAACTTTCGGCTGACTTGTTAAAATAACTGCGGGCTGCTGTTTGTATCCCATAGTTGTTGTGTCCCCAGTAGACTTGATTGAGGTACATCTCCAAAATTTGGTCTTTGGGAAGAATTTGTTCCAAGCGAATTGCCAGAACTCCTTCTGCTATTTTTCGGGTAAAGGCTCGCTTGCGGGACAAAAACAGATTTTTGACCAATTGCATGGTAATGGTCGAACCACCTTCACGTACCCCACCTGCACTCCAGTTGGTTACTACAGCACGCCCAACGCCTTTAGGATTGATACCGTGGTGATAGTAGAAGTCGCTATCTTCACTCGCTAAAACGGCTCTCTTGAGTTCTGGAGAAATTCTATCTAAAGGCACAACTTCGCGGTTGGCTTCCCCGTGGATGCTGGCCAAAAGTTTGCCTTTAATATCATAAATGTAAGTAGTCTCCGAGGGGAAAAAGTTACGTAACTGTCTGACATCAGGCAAATTACGGAAACTAACGGCTAAACCAACCAGTCCTCCAGCCACAATAGAACTGGTCAGCATAGTGATGGATAGTAGAGTACCGCCAGCTACCTGACCGACTCCTTTAAGAAACTCAAAGCCTGAAGAACCTTGTTGTTGAGCGCGTTTATTATCAAAAGTTCTGGACGACACGGCGATTTCACTTCCTCACTTTATATATAAGTGTAATTTCTTTGATTAAGCAAAGCAGTTAATTTTTTGCAATTATATTAGTTTGTTAGTTTGGCACAAGAAAATAAGATAGATATAAATTGCTAGTGACCACAACCAACCTTACTTTGATAGTGCAAAGCGTAGTTAACAGTCAATCCCCCAGTATGATGCAAGATTTCTCTTGGCTACATCGTGGTGTTGCGGAAATTTTTCCTCAACCTACTGATTCTGCCACTGAAATCGAAAGTTTAGAAAAACGATTGGCAACAACCGAGCGACCTTTAAGGGTCAAATACGGAATCGATCCTACCGGTGCTGAGATTCATCTCGGTCATAGCATACCAATGCGAAAACTGCGAGCGTTTCAAGATGCGGGTCATACTGCTGTCCTTCTTATAGGCGATTTTACAGCTCGCATTGGCGATCCTACGGGGAAATCTGAAATGCGCCGCCAGCTTACAGAAGAAGATGTGAAGAACAATGCCCAGACTTACCTGGATCAAGTACGACCCATTTTAGATTTTGATACTCCAGGCAGACTGGAAATACGTTACAACTCGGAATGGCTCTCAAAGCTGGATTTAGGTAAGATTCTAGAGTTACTCTCTACTATGACCGTGGGGCAGATGCTGGCAAAAGAAGGATTTGCCGAACGTTATAAAAAAGAGAATCCAATTTTTCTTCATGAGTTCCTCTACCCGCTAATGCAGGGCTATGATTCTGTTGCTCTTGAGGCAGATGTAGAATTGGGAGGGACAGATCAAAAGTTTAATATTGCTGTAGGACGAGATTTACAACGCCATTTTGGTCAAAAACCTCAATATGGGGTACTATTACCTATTTTAATTGGTACAGATGGCGTACAGAAAATGTCTAAGTCTTTGGGGAATTATGTGGGTTTGTTAGAACACCCAACTCAAAAGTATCAAAAACTACAACAAGTTCCCGACCATCTACTAGAAGAATATTTTACACTGCTGACTAGTTTACCAGTAGACAAGCTGCCAGAAAGTCCGCGCGATCGCCAAAAGTTATTGGCACGAGAAGTTGTAAAACAATATCACGGCGAGCAAGCCCTCAAGGATATTGAAGCTGGAGATATGCCAGAATTTTCCCTGGCACAAGTTCAGTTTCCTGCAAAACTGGCTTTTATCTTGAATGCTAGTGGCTTGTGCAAAAGTACTGGAGAAGGTAAGCGGAAAATTTTGGAAGGCGGAGTGCGGTTGGATGGCGATCGCATAACCGATGGCGATGCTACTATCGCCAACCAAAGTGAATTACAGGGTCGTGTTTTACAACTTGGAAAAAATAAGTTTGTTCGATTGATACCTTAATTGTTAGTGGTTAGTTGTTAGTTGTTTTTCTACTAACCGCTAACCACCGCCCACCAACCACTACCCGTGAAACATGAATGCCGAAGATCGAGTCATTGTGGCTTTAGATGTACCAGATGAACGCTCAGCAATAGAGCTTGTTGAAAGACTTGAGCAAGTCAGTTTTTGGAAAGTCGGTCTTGAGTTGTTTACGAGCACCGGACCAAAAATTCTGGAACTACTCAAATCTCGGCAAAAGCGTATTTTCTTAGATTTAAAATTTCATGACATTCCGAACACTGTTGCAGGTGCATGCCGTGCAGCTTCTCGTTATGGGGTGGATTTACTGACAATTCATGCAACATCTGGTAAGGAAGCTCTGAAAGCTGCAACTGAAGCAGTACAGGTGGGAGCATCGTCAGCAGGTGTAAAACCACCGAAGTTAATTGCCATTACACTACTAACAAGTATTTCTTCCAGACAGTTAGCATTTGATTTAAAAATTCCCTTAGAATTACCAGAGTATGTTCTTGAGATGTTGCTGATGGCTCAAGAGACAGGCTTAGATGGAGTTGTCTGTTCGCCTCAAGAAGTTGCACAGCTGCGACAAACTTGTGAAAAAGATTTTTTGCTCGTTTGTCCGGGAGTCCGTCCAACTTGGGCAGCTGCAAAAGATCAAGCGCGATCGCTGACTCCAGCACAAGCGATCGCAGCAGGAGCCGATTATCTCGTGATTGGGCGTCCCATTACTGAATCTGACAATCCGGAATTGGCTTGGAAAAAAATTTGTGAGGAGTTGGCAGCAATCTCATGAAGTTAGAAGTCAAATTGAAAAATTATGGCTTTTGGCTTCTTTGCTGTAGCTTCTGGCTGGTATCGCTCTCGTTTCCATGCTCAGCTTCGGAACGCATTCCCAGAGGTCAAGCCCCTAGCGATCGCGTGAAACATAAAGAAATAATATTGGGGAATATGAGGCAGAGCCCAACCACAGGCATTCCCATGCAGAGCCTGGGAACGAGGGCGAAACAGATGACTCAGAGCGAGATCGGAACGAGGAAAAGAGTTGTAGAAGCAAAAAAGGACTTTTGCTCAAATCAAAATTTGGAAATATTAACTACAGAAATGTTGCGCGATTTACCTAGTTATGCCAATCGCGTTTCTCAACGTTCGCGCCGTCTTAGTAGGAAAAATGAGGTTTTCAGTTATATCGTTCTTGCAGGAAGACCTGAGTTTGAACCGCTACCTCTTAACCCCAATGAATATACGAGAGATTCACTGAAAACTAAGTCAGAGGGAGTAGAGCAAGTTTTTTTTACAACTTTAGAGCGACAGTACGTAAATGGAAAAGAAATTCAATTGCAGGAATTCCACTGGCTGTTTTTAACAAAAGCAGAAAACAGCTGGCTGTTTGTGATGATGTTTTCTCAAATTGGTTCTTATCCAAAAAATCAGCCACCCACACCACCAAGGGATAGCAGTAACGGTGTTATTGCTCAAGGGATTAGCAATTGGTTGCGCGATTGTACAGCAGGTAGCGTGCGCGGGCGTCCTAGAAATTTAGAAACTAAACCTCAGCTACAAACTCCACCTAAACCCTAAAAGCTCTCTCTATCCTCCTTTCTCACTTTCATGTTGTGCAGGCAGTGCTATGCGCCCATGAAAGTCGTGGTAACGATGGGAGAAGTGTTCTAAATAAGGGCTTTCAAGTACTGTACGCCGTTTAGCTATCTTATTATTTATCTGGTAATATAAAAATTCAGCGTCTATAGCAAAAACTTTTTTGAAATCAACTGTTAATTCTGGCAAACCTTCTTGAATATACTCAAATTCTGAAGGCACTTTTTCAAAAAAATGATACTGTTGATTCCGATTAGATTTAACAAAATTCCATTCAGATGAATTTATTTGAAGAGTTTTGTTAAAGCGAATTTCTTGAGCAGTGTATACTTCACAAAAAAGTATAGAATTTAGTAACTTGTAAGTTTTATCCTGATTTTGCCTAGCAGTGTAATCCCAATCTAAGTCACAATCTTGAGTAACAATAATCCCGTAAGGATGAACTATAGGTTTAAACTTAGTGTTTTCAAGGGTTGGGGACAATTCATTTGGAACTGGTTTAAATTGTATAACTCCAGTCAAAATCTCCCCTTGCCTAAAAGCCTCTTTTTCATTAGAGGCTCTGTAAATCATACTTTTAGGCATGGTAAGAATTATTCAAAATCTATTACTAAAGGCGGTCTAAGAACACTTGGCAGTACACTACCCGTCACTACTCCTAATTCTTTAGGCAAAGTGGTTTGTTGTAAATAAGCCTGGTTTTGCTGATAGTATTCCAACATAGTTTCAAGTGCTTCGGATGCTTCTTGTAATCCTTCGGGACAAGTCGCAAAAAGGGTTTGAAGTATTGTTAAACACTTAATTAGAAGAATAGAGTTCTGATTTAATTGACTATACCAATCCTCACTAAAAGAGGATTCAATGGAAATTTGAATTTTCAGGGTAGGGGTATCAAGTACTAAATTTGACTTTGGAGAAGTTTGAGTAGGAGTTGATATAACTTCGTACCTTTGCCCAATAATATTCTTGCTCTTAGTGCCACTATTGAAGGTTTTCATGGTAGGTTTATATTGATTGAGGTCGCATTGCTCTATACAAATCATCAGTAATACTCCAGCGAAAGAGATTCCTAGCTGTGCGATTAGATTGATTGAGTATGTTCCAAAGATACTCACCTCTCTCTATCTTACCTTCTGTAAAAAAGTCTGCATCTAGTAAATAAGCTGTTTCATCTACTGCCTTCTCCGTATCTCTAACCATAACAAGCCCGTGATTAAAATTGACCTGACCAAATTCAGTTTTGATCTGTAAATTTTTGATGAAATTTTGAAGAGAGTCAGCTATTTCTGGAGTGTATAGCTCCGAAGCGATATGTTTGGGTATTAATTCAGCCCATTCTTTTTGAATATTTAGTTTTGAGCGAATGATTAAATCACGATATCTCAATCCTACTCTTGAATAAAATGATGGATTATATATTTTTTCAAAAATTTCTACAGCTATTTTGAATTTTTTAATAAAATTTTCATATCTTTCATATTTTGTAGTAACAAGAGTTATAGAATCTTTATCTATAGATAATTGCCAGCTTAGATCTTCTGATTTGAAATGATACGTCAAGTCATTGGTAATGTTTGAACTAAACTGAGTAAGAAGATTAGAAAGTTCATTTGGTATTGGTAAGTTTCTAGAGGCTTCAAAGATGGGATAATCAAACCTAACACTATCTTGAAAATCTACAGGTTGTTGACTTGTAATTCTTAAAATAGTCGGAAATCTAAGTTGAGCAATAACCTCAATAAGAGGGTTGTACTCGTAAATTACTCTTTCATAGTTTGGGAGCTTCATGTTTTAAAATTATCGATAACCAATTAGAACAATCTCTCTACTCTAGATTAGCCGACTTCTAACCGATTAGTCAGTGATATGTACCACATTTCAAGTTCTCTGAGGCAGAGAGCATTCCGGAACCCTGCCCCTGAAAGGTAAAATGTCGGAGATTTTTCGTTAGCTGTTATTCTGAATTTCATCAAACTTGGCGCGGACTGCTTGTATATCTTGCCACATTAACCACTTGGGGCTACCGACTTCACGACTTTGGTTACGCAACAAGTAGGAGGGGTGAAAAATTGGCATACACAAACGCCCATCCCATTCCATCCATTTGCCACGAAGTTGAGTAATACCCCGCTTGTCACCAATGACTCCTTTGACAGCAGTTGCACCTGTCAAAAGAATGATTTTTGGATCGACTAGGCGAATTTGCTCCATGAGATAGGGTTTACAAGCTTCCATCTCTTCTGTTGTTGGAACGCGATTACCTGGCGGTCGGCATTTATTAACATTACAAATGTATACATCTTTTTCAGAATCTAGCTTGACTGAGGCAAGAATTTTCTCTAGTAATTGTCCTGCCTTACCAACAAATGGCAATCCTGTTTCGTCTTCGTTTTGACCTGGTGCTTCTCCCACAATCATAATTGGTGCTTTCAAATTGCCTCGTCCCACAACGGCGTGGGTACGCGTGTCACCTAAATCACAACGATGGCACTGGTTGCAATGTTGTGCTATTTCAGTTACATTGGCGTAGATTCCACGCGGAATTGGAATCTTAACACTCGTGGGAATTAACTCTTTTTGGTCAAACTGAGACTGCTCAAAGTCTGATTCGCCAAAGAGGCTAAGTTGTTGTTCGCTACTCATGAAAATAGAAATATCTGATTTGTTCGGATGCAAGCTGCTGTAAACAAACAAACTTTGCTTTTCAATATCCGAATTTTGTTACTTACTAACATCCTATCGCATCCATACACTTGAGCAAAAATCAGTCATCATAAAAGCAATTGGCGTTTTCATCTGCTGGCAAGAATCATGCCACAAAAAAATTTACTTTTTGCCGATCGCACTCAAGCTGGTGAAAAACTAGCGCGGGAAATTCACAACATTGTGACCCAGCAAACTATTGACTCTGGGGTGAAGCAAAGAACAATAGTTTATGCTTTACCAAGAGGAGGAATACCAGTTGCATCTCCGATCGCAAGTCTATTGGGTTGTCCGCTAACGGTAGAAGTGGCAAAAAAAATTAGCCATCCAGAAAATCCTGAGTTAGCAATTGGTGCGGTGACCGCTTCAGGCAATGTTCTTTGGCAAGAGCAAGGGATCTTTCGTAAAATACCATCTCCGCAGTTGAAAGAAGCTGCGTTAAATTCTGCCATAGAACAAGCGCACTTTCTTCAAGTGCGATTAGAATCCGCTTGTCCCCAAGTCGATCCTAAGGGTGCTAGGCTCATTTTGGTTGATGATGGTATTGCTACGGGTATGACAATAGCGGTAGCCGCAAAGTCTTTAAGAGCACTCAATCCTGCAGAGATTTGGTTTTGTTCCCCAGTAGCACCCCTAAAATTGCTACCTTGGCTGCGTCTGTGGGGCGATCGCTTAATTGTCTTAGCAACACCAAAAAATTTCTTGAGCGTCAGCCATTTTTACTCAAAATTTCCGCAAGTAGAAACACAAGAAGCCCTAGAATTATTAAAAATTATCAATAATAAAACTTTATAAGTTATCATTCATAGTTATTTTGATATTTCATTGCCTTAGCATAGTCACCCAAAGCATAACAAGCCGTCTTTAGACTGTTAAGGGTTTGTTCTTCGCTACGGCGATCGCCAAGAATTCTTGCTATCTCCAAACGTTGTTCGTAGTATGTAATGGCTTTAGCATAATCACCCAAAGCTTCACAAGCGACTCCCAAACTACCCAGAGACTGTTCTTCACTGCGTTTGTCTTTGATGTCTCTTGCAAGTTGCAAACGTTCTTCATAATAAACAATAGCTCTGGCATAGTCCCCTATTGCATAACAAGCATTACCCAAATTTTTTAACACTTGCGCTGCACTGCGGCGGTTATTGAGAGAATAGGCGATTCTGACACACTGTTCGTAGTAAGCGATCGCTTTGCCATAATCCCCCAACGCATACCAAGCATTGCCAAGATTTTTCAAGACTTGCTCTTCTCCCCAGTGATCCTGGAGTTCCCGTACAATTTCCAGACTTTGCTGCTTGAGTTCGATTGCTTGTGAAAGGTTACCCAATGCTTTATGAACCAATCCCAAATTATTCAGCCCTGCAACCTCACTGCGCTTGTCTTGTAGTTGTTGGGCTATTTTCAAACACTCTTGGAGACTCTCCATTGCTTTATAATTGTCCCCCAAATGCCGATAAGCATTGCCCAAATGGGAGTACGCCTGCATGTGAATCCGCAAATCCGTGACATCTTTTGCCACACCCAAACACTGTTGGGAGTAGGAAATCGCACTTTTGTAGTCTCCCAAGGTATAAGCTATCAATCCCAAACAAGAAAGTACCTGTGCTTGTCTTTCACAATCTCCAACTGCTTGAAAAAGTGCTAAAGATTCTTGTAAGGATTTCATAGCTACAGGCAAATCACCACTTTGTTGCTGTTGAATTCCTTGACGCAAAAGTCTGTAGGCTTCCAAAGAGTGGTCGTCTTGCGCCTGTGGAACCAGTACTTCCTCTTGTAAATTTTGGCTAACATCCTGAGTCATTGCCTCAGGTTTCCTTGCTTTTAGGTACGCCGCAGGTGGTTGCAAGGGAACCGTGTTTTTTGAGCTAAGATTCCATCCGCCTTTCCACATCGACCGCTCTCTGTTAATAGTGGTAATGTATTTAGTCTTCCCAAAATTAAGTTGCATCTTTCATCAAGAGAAGGTAAAAATCACCCGTTCGCCACCACCAACCACCAAACCAATGACTATCAATAGAGTACTAGAACCGGAAGTGATGGACGATCTCGAAGAATCCATGGAGTATGATGCCATGAATTTCTTGGAGGTCAACACTGCGTTTGCTCGAGAGGCGATCGCTCTTGGACCCTCAGAACAAGCTGTAGTACTAGATGCTGGTACCGGTCCGGGTCGAATTCCCGTCCTCATGTGTCAAATTCGTCCGCAATGGAGAATTATCGCTGTCGATCTGGCACAAACTATGTTACAAATTGCTTCACAACACGTTCAGCAGGCACTTTTGCAACAGCAAATTTCTTTGGAATTGGTGGACGTGAAAAACTTACCTTACGCTGAAGGGCAGTTTGATATGGTTATATCAAATAGTCTCGTTCATCATTTAAGCGACCCGTTACCTTTCTTCAAAGAACTTCAACGTGTTCTAAAACCTAACGGTGGTATCTTTATTCGCGACTTAGTTCGACCTGATGATGAGATAACAATAAACACTTTGGTTGAGACTGTTGGTCCAGAATACGATATACACCAGAAAAAACTATTCCGCGATTCTCTCTATGCAGCACTAACTGTAGAAGAGGTGAATCAGCTCGTTCTACAAGCAGGTTTAGAAGGAGTTAAGGTTTATCAGTCCAGTGACTGTCATTGGACTATAGAACGACAGTACAGAAATTAACCAACAGCCCATTAGCGATCGCTATGACGCAATATTTCTCGAACTTCCATTAAGATTTTTCCTAACATATTTTTACCGCTACCATCAGCACCGCAACCCCAGTAGTAATCGATAGGTGAGTTCTCAACAAGTTCTGCTTCCCCCGTAGAAAGCAAAATTTCTCTGATATCAGTATGTGTTTGAAACTTACACAGCACAGCCTTCTTCATGATGCCATCTTTCACTGTTTCCCAATCCGAACGCAAAGGGCGCTTCCGCTCTCGTCCCATTCTAGCAGCCTCTTTAGGTGTTTTTACTAGGCGGATCTGTTCCACATGAGGCGTACCTACAAACTTTTGTGCTTGAAAATAATGTTCGCTCGTATACCAGTAGAGACCATCTAATTCAAAACCATGAGGTGAAAAATTAGAAAAACAGCCATATTCTTCACGAGTGCTGTAAAAATAAACAGTCATAAGTAATTTAGATTTTTTATGTATTATAAATTACTTTAAAAAAGGTTGCCAAGCCCGACAGCAACTCGCAAAATAAATTAGCATCGCAAATGCGATAACGATGAACGGAAGAACATAATATTAAAGAACAATGGCTCTTTAATACCCGATGGCGATCTACTGCTTTAATCTCTGTTGTGAAAAGCCTTTGAATCCAGATAGTGCGGAATTTTGCCAAAATTGTGGGACAAAACTGATCTCGCTGCTGCGAAACCGTTATCACGTTATTCAGCCGTTGGGGGGTGGAGGATTTGGCAGAACTTTTCTGGCTGAAGATGAAGATAAACTCAAAGAGCACTGTGTTGTCAAACAACTAGCACCCCAAGTTCAAGGAACCAGTGCTTTACAAAAAGCCACCGAACTGTTTCAAGAAGAAGCGCGACGCTTGCAACAGTTAGGAGAACATCCACAAATTCCAACTTTGTATGCTTACTTCAGACAGGAAAACTATCTATACCTGGTACAGCAGTTTATTGAAGGGCAAACTTTACGGCAAGAATTGAATCAGCACGGGCTTTTCTGTGAAGAGAAGATTTGGGAAGTCTTGGGTGAATTACTACCCATTCTCAAATTCATTCACGAACATCAAGTCATTCACCGAGATATTAAACCAGAAAATATTATCCGCCGTCTCTCTCCTAAAAGAAAAGGGAATTTAGTACTGATTGATTTTGGTGTTGCCAAACAGTTAACAGAAAATTCTTTAGAAAAAACAGGAACAACTATTGGTTCCTATGGTTATGCACCAATGGAACAAATGAAATATGGCTCTGCACATCCTGCTAGCGATCTGTTTAGTTTGGGTGTCACGTGCTTTTATTTACTCACTGGAGTTCACCCATCACAATTGTATATAGAAGATGGATATAGTTGGGTAGCTCAGTGGCAACAACACCTCAGATTTTCTATATCCACGCAATTGGAGCGCGTGCTAGATAAACTGTTACAAAAAAATCTAGAAAACCGCTATCAATCGGCAGATGAAGTCTTACAAGATTGCTGCGGTAAACCAAAATTAGAAACGATTCCACAAGAGATTGCAGACACTTTAATATCAACAAATCCTAAAAATTTATCTATCTATCCCAGTACAGTTATTCAACCCAAAATACAGATTAAAAAACATACTTTACTGGGAAGTTTTGCCGTATTTATAATGGGCTTGGGAGGATTTTTATATTGGCAAAATCAGAGAAATACACCAACTTTAATTGGTCATTTAGGTGACATTAATTCTCTGGCTGTTAAAATAAATATTGCCCCGTTTGACAAACAAAATTCGACAGAATTATTAGCAAGTGGTAGTGATGACAAGACTATAAAGATTTGGGATTTAAACAAGATAAAAGAAATTCGTACTTTAAAAGGGCATAAAGAATTTGTTTATTCTGTTGCTTTGAGTGCTGACGGTCAAACTCTTGCAAGTGGAAGCAAAGACAATACAATCAAAATCTGGAATGTAAATAAGGGGGAAGAAATTCGCACACTTATAGGACATTCTAGTTATGTTAATTCTGTCGCTATGAGTGCAGACAGCCAAACTCTTATCAGTGGTAGCTATGACAAAACAATTAAAGTTTGGAATTTAAAGACAGGTCAAGAAATTCACACTCTAAAAGGACATGAAGGAGAAGTTTTGTCTGTTGCTATTAGCCCAGATGGTCAAACTATTGCTAGTGGTAGTACAGATAGAACAGTCAAAATTTGGAATGTCAAGACCGGGCAATTATTACGAACTTTAAACGGACATTTAGGGGATGTAAATGCCGTTGCTATTAGTCCGGAGCGGAGGATTGTAGCAAGTGTTAGCGATGACAGAACCATTAGAGTCTGGAATTTGAATACAGGAAGAGAATTACGTCCTCCTCTCACAGGTCATTCGGCTGATGTGAATGCTGTTGCGTTTAGTCCTGATAGCGAAAAAATTGCAACGGGAAGTGATGACACAACTGTCAAACTCTGGAACTTGAGCACGGGACAAGAAATAAAAACTTTTAAAGGTCATTCGCAAGAAGTTTTTGCTGTGGTTTTTAGTCAAGATGGTAAAAAGATAGTGAGTGGTAGCAAAGATAAGACCATTAAGATTTGGCAAGTTCCTTAAACTGGGTGCGATCGCTATCATGGAAAAATCGGGTTTGTATAACATCTTTAGTTAAAAAATATTGATTTCCAAAGCTTTCATTCAAGAACAAGGTAACGGACGACTCCGACACGAAGAGCAACTTGTCACTGAGGAACTGAGGGAAAGAGGTATCCCAATTACGTTTTATACTGAAAAGCGTATCCGTAGGAGACAACTTCCGCTCGATCGCGAATCTTTAGTTGTTGGCGATATACCGTGTGTTTTGGGAGCGTTAAAACAGGTTGGTATCCCAGAACCACAACCCAACGATTATCCAACCTCGCTTATCAACTTCATGCACCGTCGTACATGGATCTCTACTCTCGAACAGTTAGAAGTGGGATTTCGCAACGGTGTGTATCCTCCGACATTTGTTAAACCTGCTACACGTCGCAAACGTTTTACAGGTTTTATCTTGGAATCGGAATACGATTTTTGGCAAGTTTATGGAGTGTCGCGTCAAGAAAAGTTACTGTGCTCGGAAGTTGTGTCTTGGGTGAGCGAGTATCGAGTGTACGTTGTGCGATCGCAAATTAGAAGTTGCGATTGTTACCGTGGTAATGCGGATGTTCCATTAGATACAGAAAAAGTGCTCTGCGCGATCCAAGCGCTTGACAGTGCGGGAGAATCCCATGCAGGGTACGCAATTGATTTTGGAGTTTTAGCTTCCGGAAAAACTGCTTTGGTGGAAATGAATGATGGTTTTGCGCTCGGAGCATACACAATCGATCGGCAAAACTACACCGACATGATTTTAGCAAGATGGGAGGAACTTATAAAATAAAGATCGGGCTTTGAGGGATTTTATGTCAAGCCATTAGATAGCTCTAAAACGAAGTAAATCCTGGTCAATCGTAGCAAAACTGTATTCATAGCCATCGGAGCGATGAATAAGTTTAGCGTATTGTTGGTCAATTGCAATTCGATGACCGCTAATTAGTACCTCTACTCCTTTAGGAGTTGGAGTTTTAACTCTGGCACGATAAATTCCTGCTTTAATATGTTTGCGCTCTTTTAGCAGATTGCAAATCACATAATCACTAGCTGTCGCATGAGTATATTTCTGATTTGTGCTAACTAACTTAACTTCTTTTTTGCCAGTAATGGGATTCTTTTTAATGCTGGCTATAGCAGGAAAGCCTTTAGCATTCATTCTTTGTACTTGTTTAGTGCCGTGACCTTTACAGGTAACCCGCAATGGTTGACATATTCGCAATTTAACTATTTCTGATGTTCCCACACAAGCACTATCGATCCAATGAAGTTTGGGTAATCCACTTTGAATACGAATCATTTTAGTAGATGCACCGTCTCCACTAATTACTCTTAATCCGAATTTATGTGCCATCTCAAATATAGCTTTTCGAGTAGAGTTGACAGCAGCAGCATCTGATAGTGATTTTTTCTGATGTGATTTAATTTTTTTAAGGATTTCTGGTTGATCCTTGAGAAATTGCTCCACAGGCTTATTCCCCTTTTTCTGATTGCATTTTTCACATGATAATGTCAGGTTTGAGAAGCGTTCGCTACCTCCCTTACTTCGTGCGTTGATATGTTCTATTTGTAAGGGGACATCTGTCTTGCCACAATAAACGCATTCTCTATCCCAATGCTCAAGCAATGCTTCACGTAAGGTGTAGCCCCATAATGTCCCCTGCTGATATTCGAGCCCTTCGATATCAGGCGTTTCCAATTTTTGCAGATCGAATTTAACCGATTCAATTGCTATTGATTTAATTGGTGCTATTTTCAGCAACCGTTTAATCCATGTCTGAGTGCTTAACAACCGATGGCGTAAACTAGGTGCTAGCCATCCATCTGGCTTTTTGCGATCAAATCTCTTTTGACGATAGCGAAGTCTTCTGGTTCTTCTAGAACGTCGAACACCAGCACGTTTAATTAATTCCATTTTAATGGCTAATCCGCGATGTTCTAGTTCCATTGCCCAGATGACTTCATTCTTATTTAAATCTACTAGAGAAATGCCAGTAAATTTACTACCTGGGTCACAGCGAAGTTCTAAATAGGGTTCTACATTTTCATTCACCTCTTTTTCTAAAATTAGAGTAAATGGAAATAATTTCATCTTTTTAGTTTTACCCTGTGCTTGAAGAATTCTCGCTCTTGCTGGTGTTGTTGGTTTTAGTATTAAGCCATTTTTACTCAGAACGAATACAGAATTGGTAATCATCGTTTGATGAATCTCCCTCTTGGGGTGTAGTTTGCCTCGACACTGCTTTTAAACTTCTTAAAAAGGTTCGGTGTTGCGCTATAACAAAGTAGCCATGTTCCTCCCCCGACGCTTGGGACTGGCAAATCCCATTAAGTCATCATTTAAAAGCGGACTTAAACCTTTGCAGGTAACATAGAATCAACAGTTCTATGCTGAGTCTGGTGAAGTCAGTTAACCGAATTACTCAGTTTCACTACGAATTCCTTCGTTTTGCCTACTTCTCTCTAACAGTTGAAGACTTGGAAAAAATGCAGCAACAACATCCTGACTATCGCATGGAATTAGTCAAGGGAAATATCATCATTATGGGTCCATCAGGATATCAACGTACTATATGCGTTGACGGTACGTTGATTTGTGGTTTTAGACTTCGTGAGTGTACTGCACTCAGCCGATAACCGCTATAATAGTATTTTTTTATACAAAATTTTAAATACCCCTATCATCAAGGCTTATCGCTAACAAGAATGAGCCTTGATGATAGGGGTATTGCACCTTGCCCGTTTGTCTCAAACAATGTTCCCACCCTGCAAAGATTTTGCAACAACTACGGATGAGTAGTTGAAAATTAATACCGAAAAATTCATTAGTATATATTCGCATTAAGAAGTAGGTAGACAACCATCAGCATCCGCTAACTTAGCGACAGGCAAAATAACTTCGTTGTCGCTGTCTGCATTTTGAGGAGAAAAATGCTTATCCATAAGCGCGGGGACTTGTGCAGCTTGAATCCGACTGTAGCGGGTTTTGTCTGGCATCACTAAGTTTGGTCCTGCTTTGCAATTTTTCATGCAACCCGTGCCTCTAATTGTCACTTCTGATTCCAAACCACGCGCACTTACAGAGGCTTCTAGTGCTTGGCAAAGCTGCTTACCACCACGTTTCATGCAGTCTGATTTTTGGCACACCAGTATAGTGGCTTTTTTTGTTTTAACTTCATGAGACGGGGAAGCAGGGATATCAGCACGTGGAGACTTAGAAAAAGAAGAAGACAAGGAAATAGATTCTTCCCTTGTCCCCTGGTTTCCTTGTTCCCTTGTCTCAACGTGGGCTGCCATCACTTGGTAAGCTTTGAGCTTGACTTCACCCGTTTTTAAATCGTGCTTTTTCTCACCCACAATTTGCAGCCAAGTCCCCTTTTGTAAGCGCAAGTCAAAAGCAATGCGTAGGTGTTTGGCTAGTTTAACGTAGCATTCACCTTCAGAAGTGTCTAACAGCAAGCCTTTTAGCTTATAGCCATCTTTGATAACAAAATCTAGAAACCGCCCCTCCAGACGGAATTCTGAAACTTCTGTCATGTGACTTTTCCCCATCTTTTTACCTCTGTTCAACAAAGACTTTAATTTCAGCATGGTACTTATTAGCAGTAGTTTCCGCGCCTATGACTGCCGATAGCGAATTTGCCAGCACTTTTTTAGAGTTGATACTAACTCTCGACGTGAGGCTGTAGATTGCCGCACAACACTCCAAATTTGAATGGCAGCCGTGACATTGTTAATGTCAACTGTTAACGGCTGATTCGTCTCACACCAACAGGGAATGTCTAACTCCCGCAAACGATGATATATCTGCCATCGGTCTGCTCTATTGACCTCTATATTGTACTTTTCCTCATGTGGTTGCGAAGTTAACGGTTTCAAGACAATCCCCCTAAATGTGCAATAGTTTTGCAGTAACTACTACGCTTTTGCTTCCATTATTTTCTGATTGTGGAAGCTAAGCTTTATTCATTAGGATAACCTAAGTGCAAACTTTTCTCAGTAATTTTTGAAAAAAAATGAGATAAGTCTTGGAAATTGGGGATTGAGGTAGAGTTATTCTTCCTTATCTTTCGTGTGTCCCTTATCCCCTTGTCTCCTCGGTCGGTGTTTCCATAACATTTTTTCTTGATAGTGTCAGTGCTTTATATTACATTTTTCTACTAAAATAAAAATATATAAGATACATCTGGGATTCTTTAAATAAAAAGGTCAAAATTCTTTGATGTTGATAGGGCTTGCTATTATTTTTAAAATGTTAATATGTAAAGACCAAAGCAGTTAAAAACTGCGACTGCCATAAAGCGAGGAAAACCATGTCTGAAACGCAAACTGTGTTACGTAATTTTGGTCATGTTTATGACAATCCTGTCCTCCTGGACAAAAGTGTAACTGAGCCAGTTTGTGAAGGGTTTAATGTCCTGTTAGCCAGTTTCCAAGCACTGTACTTGCAGTACCAAAAGCATCATTTCGTAGTTGAAGGCGCAGAATTTTACTCGCTGCATGAGTTCTTCAACGAAAGCTACGGTCAAGCGCAAGAACACGTCCATGATATTGGAGAACGTTTGGATGGACTGGGTGGAGTGCCAGTTGCAACCTTTAGCAAATTAGCGGAATTGTGCTGCTTTGAGCCTGAAGCTGATGGCGTCTTCTCTAGCCGTCAAATGGTAGAAAATGACCTGAAGGCAGAGCAAGCAATTATCGGTGTTCTTCGCCGTCAAGCAGCACAGGCTGAGAGTTTGGGCGATCGTGCTACACGGTATTTGTACGAAAAAATCTTGTTAAAAACTGAAGAAAGAGCTTACCACCTAGCTCACTTCCTGGCTAAGGATAGCTTAACCTTAGGTTTTGTTCAACCCGCTCAAAACTAAAGCACTCATAATATAGAGCTATCTAACACAAGACTTAAAAAAGCTACGAATACTCGTTCTTAAACAAGTATAAGAAATGGCAGAGAGGATGAAAATTTACCTCTCTGCCATTTTTCATGAAAATCTACAAAAAAACATAATATTTAATCTCAAAAAAGATTCATTAAGCTAGTTAGCAATTATTCTTATTTAGATTTTTTCCCAATGTTAAGAAAAGTCTAAATTCTGGTTGAAGATACTCTTTAAAAAAAAACACTCTTTTTTTGAGAAAAATCTTCAGTGTAAATGCAAAATAATTGCAAAAAGTTTGGGATTGGAAATTGGAAATTGCCCTCTAGTCGCTCTAAAATTACCGCTTCTTGTGGGTAAGGTGGCACACATTTAATGTAAATGGGCATCGTCCACCCTAAGCCCTCATCCCCAGAGGGGACGCCCATCTTCCCCAATGTCCCATGCCCATTACCCACCATCTGTCATAAAACCTACAAAAAGCGGCAAAATAAAAATCTGTAAGACCCTTACAATAATCAAGTCTTATATTCTCTGTACTTGAAGGCAACAACTATGCCCCGCCGTGACGACATCAGGAAGATTCTGCTGCTAGGGTCCGGTCCCATCGTAATTGGACAAGCTAGCGAGTTTGACTACTCTGGTACCCAAGCCTGTAAAGCATTACGCGATGAAGGTTATGAAGTGGTGTTGGTCAATTCCAATCCTGCCACGATTATGACCGATCCAGAAACAGCCGATCGCACATACATCGAACCGCTAACACCAGAGTTGGTGGAAAAAGTCATCATCCAAGAACGTCCCGATGCCCTTCTCCCAACAATGGGAGGACAAACTGCCCTCAATATTGCTGTAACTTTGGCAAAAAATGGCGTGTTGGAACGATACGGTGTTGAGTTAATTGGTGCCAAACTACCAGCTATTGAGAAAGCTGAAGACAGAAAACTGTTCAACGAAGCAATGTTCAAGATAGGGGTAAACGTATGCCCTAGCGGTACAGCTTCATCTTTAGAAGAAGCCAAAACGGTTGCCAAAAAAATTGGTACGTATCCCTTGATTATTCGTCCTGCTTTTACTTTAGGTGGTACGGGGGGTGGTATTGCTTACAATGAGGAAGAATTTGCAGAAATGGCACAAGCCGGTATTGATGCCAGCCCAGTTTCACAAATTCTGATCGACCAGTCCCTACTCGGCTGGAAAGAATATGAATTGGAAGTCATGCGCGACTTGGCAGATAACGTTGTGATTATCTGTTCCATTGAAAACCTCGATCCAATGGGTATCCATACAGGCGATTCCATCACCGTTGCTCCAGCCCAAACCCTCACTGATAAGGAATACCAGCGCCTGCGGGATATGGCAATTAAAATCATCCGCGAAATTGGAGTCGAAACGGGTGGTTCCAACATTCAATTTGCCATCAATCCCATCAATGGGGATGTCGTTATTATTGAGATGAATCCCCGTGTTTCCCGAAGTTCGGCGCTGGCTTCTAAAGCAACTGGTTTCCCCATCGCTAAAATGGCAGCAAAATTGGCTGTCGGTTACACCTTAGATGAAATCAACAACGATATCACTAAGAAAACCCCAGCTTCTTTTGAACCAACGATTGATTATGTAGTCACGAAAATTCCGCGTTTCGCCTTTGAAAAGTTTCCCGGTTCTGAAGCAGTACTGACAACACAAATGAAGTCAGTAGGGGAAGCAATGGCAATTGGGCGAACTTTCAATGAATCATTTCAAAAAGCGTTGCGTTCCCTAGAAACCGGACGTGGGGGATGGGGTTGTGACATGAAAGAAAAATTGCCCAGTGGCGAACAAATTCGCGCCCATCTGCGAACACCAAACCCCGAACGCATTTTTGCCGTCCGTCATGCCATGCTGTTGGGTATGGCTCTTGAGGAAATCTACGAGTTAACGGGAATTGACCCCTGGTTCCTCGATAAAATGCAGGAATTGCTAGAGGTGGAAAAATTCCTCAAACGGACTCCTTTACAGCAATTGACAAAAGAGCAGATGTTTGAGGTGAAACGCCAGGGTTTTAGCGATCGCCAAATTGCCTACGCGACTAAAACAACAGAAGATGAAGTGCGTACATACCGCAAACAGCTAGGAGTTATTCCAGTTTACAAAACAGTAGACACTTGTGCGGCTGAATTTGAAGCGTTTACTCCATACCACTACTCTACCTACGAAGAAGAAACCGAAGTTGAAGCAACCACCAAACCCAAAGTGATGATTTTGGGAGGAGGTCCCAACCGCATCGGACAGGGTATTGAGTTTGACTACTGTTGCTGTCACGCAGCCTTTGCCTTAAAAGATGCGGGTTACGAAACAATCATGGTCAACTCCAATCCAGAAACCGTTTCTACTGATTACGATACAAGCGATCGCCTGTACTTTGAGCCACTTACAAGAGAAGATGTGCTTAATATTATTGAGGCAGAAAACCCCGTTGGGGTGATCGTACAGTTTGGCGGTCAGACACCGTTAAAGTTATCAGTACCCTTGCAAAAATATCTACAGGGACTGGGGACTGGAGACAAAGGAGAATCTTCTTCCTTATCTACCCCCTCTTCCTTATCTACCCCCTCTCCCTTGTCCCCAATCACAAAAATCTGGGGAACTTCACCTGATTCTATTGATATGGCTGAAGACCGGGAGAAGTTTGAAAAGATTCTCAAAGACTTGGATATTGCCCAACCTCCAAATGGAACTGCTCGGAGCTATGAAGATGCGCTGATTGTCGCCAAACGCATTGGTTACCCAGTTGTTGTGCGTCCTAGCTACGTGTTGGGTGGACGGGCAATGGAAATTGTCTATTCCGATACTGAGTTAGAACGTTACATGACCTTTGCCGTACAAGTAGAGCCAGAACATCCAATTCTTATTGATAAGTTTCTGGAAAATGCCATTGAAGTCGATGTAGACGCGATCGCCGACCATACGGGGCAAGTCGTCATAGGCGGTGTAATGGAACACATTGAACAAGCGGGCATTCACTCTGGAGATTCTGCTTGTACCTTACCTTCCATTTCGTTACCACCATTAGTTTTAGAAAAAATTCGTGCTTGGACAACGCAATTAGCACAGGCGCTAAATGTTGTGGGATTAATGAATATCCAGTTTGCCATTGTTGGTTCTCAAACATATTCGCCTCAGGTTTATATCCTTGAAGCCAATCCCCGCGCATCCCGTACTGTTCCATTCGTTTCCAAAGCAACAGGTGTCCCGTTGGCAAAGCTAGCATCTTTAATTATGTCCGGTAAAACTTTGAAGGAGCTAGGTTTTACTAAAGAAGTCATTCCAGATCATATAGCAGTTAAAGAAGCTGTTTTGCCATTTAATAAATTCCCCGGTACTGATGTCATCTTAGGCCCCGAAATGCGTTCTACAGGTGAGGTCATGGGTATCGATAAGGATTTTGGACGTGCGTTTGCCAAAGCAGAACTGGGTGCTGGAGAACGTTTACCCTTAAGTGGAACAGTGTTTGTCTCGATGAACGATCGCGATAAAGCAGCTGCAGTTGCTGTTGTCCAAGAGTTTATTAATTTAGGTTTTTCTGTTATGGCGACCCAAGGAACTCGCAGCTACTTGGAGGAAAATGGTTTAGACGTTGAGTTAGTGCTAAAACTACACGAAGGACGCCCTCATGTTTTAGACGCAATCAAAAACCACAGAATTCAACTCATTATTAACACGCCATCTGGAGAAGATGCTTACAGTGATGCTAAACTCATTCGCCGAACAGCGTTAGCTTATAAAATCCCCATCGTGACTACGATTGCTGGGGCAAAAGCGACTGTCGCTGCAATCCGTTCGCTTCAAAGTACAACTTTGGACGTGAAAGTTATTCAAGATTACAATATCGCAGCTGGGAACTAGACGCGGGAGAATAAGAGAGATTAGGGGACAAGGGGGACAAGGGAGAACGCCTACCCAATCCACTCATCCCCAACCCCCAACCCCTAATCCGCATTAACCGCGATCTTAAGTAAAAATTAAATAAAGTTAATAGAGAAATACTTATAGTTAATATTGAATTTTTTTTAAAAATCTTAGAAATTTTTCTTTTTCAAGATACATTTATTAAATAAGGCTATAAATCCTGTGAAGGAGGATATTTGGCTTAAATGACCTGTAGGTAAAAGAAATTTAAACTTACAGCTAGCCAAGCAGTTATCATAAATGTTACAGTAATTAATAATAAAAAATAAAAAGTGTTTGCTAGGGGACTATTTATCTAACTGTAGATACTTGTAAAAAATGTGAAATCACTGTAACTTTTTGCAGTTAAGAACAAAAATACGATGACCAATAGCCGCAAAGCATTCCTTGTGCGTCAGTTGCGAATCACAGCATTAGTATCCGGTGAAGAACACTGGAATTAGACTTCTAGAAGGCATCTATCAGATCTAACCCCCACTATTAAACCCAATTATCAAAACAAGAGTAGCGCCATGAAGACCGCTCAGACAGCTACAGACCTAGTGCGGACTTATTTACGTGAGATTGGCAAAGTGCCCCTCCTGTCGCACGAGGAAGAAATATTTTATGGAAAGCAAGTACAGCGTTCAACAGCATTACATGAAATCAGGGAATCGTTAACGACTCAATTAAATCGTCAACCATCTCTAGAAGAGTGGGCAAGCGCAACACAACTAGAACCTGCAGAGTTGAACGAAGCCATAGCAGATGGCGAAGTAGCGAAACGCAAGATGGTAGAAGCAAATTTGCGACTGGTTGTGTCCGTAGCTAAAAAATATATCAAGCGCAACGTAGATTTACTTGACCTAATACAAGAAGGTAGCATAGGAATGCAACGGGGTGTAGAAAAATTTGACCCCACAAAAGGATATCGGTTCTCTACCTACGCTTATTGGTGGATACGTCAAGCGATTACTCGTGCGATCGCAGAAAAAGGGCGTACCATCAGATTGCCGATTCACATAACAGAAAAACTCAATAAAATCAAGAAAGCACAGCGTCAATTATCCCAAAGATTGGGACGTGCTCCTACAGCTTCGGAACTCGCCAAAGAATTAGAACTAACTCCAAGACAAGTGCGAGAGTATCTCGAAAAAGCAAGGTTACCATTATCCTTAGATTTGCGATTGGGTGATAACTACGATACAGAACTAGGGGAAATGTTGGAAGATCCAGGCACTTCTCCGGAAGACTTTGTTACCCAGTCATCCTTATCTAACGATTTGGATCGTCTTATGGCGGAACTGACACCACAACAAAGAGAAGTTTTATCCCTAAGGTTTGGTTTAAATGACGGACAAGCGCTAACACTCTCCAGAATTGGCGAACTTCTTAACATCAGCCGCGAACGAGTGCGGCAAATTGAGAGAGAAGCCCTCAATAAACTCCGTAAATCCAAAGTTGGTATGAATGAATACTTAGCAAGTTAATGACTCGTTCTCGTTATTAGTCACTGGTGATTGGTTAGCGAGGCTGAGGTGAAAAATCCGTTACTCGCAGTACGGTTACAACGACTCCCAAAACAAAACTTACTTTGTTACATTAGATGATAGGGGTACACAACGCGAAAGCATTGTCCATATCCAAACAGGCAATTTTGACCTAAGTAATTTTGACCACAACTGTGGTATTTAAAGGAGGTAAAAGTGAGTAACCCATCTAACCGAGTCTCAGAATTCTTTAACGGTGAGTCAGAAACAGGCAATTTGTTATTGCAGTATGTTAAATCTCTAAGCCCAGATATAGTTACCCAGCTATCCAAACCTACTTCTCCAGAAGTTTTCCAAGCAATGGAGCGTAACATTATGGGAATATTAGGGAACTTACCTTCCGAACACTTTGGGGTTACCATCACGACTAACCGCGAACATTTAGGTCGCCTGCTTGCCTCTGCCATGATTAGTGGTTATTTTTTACGTAACGTAGAACAAAGAATGAATTTTGAAATGGTTCTGCAAAATACTGAAAGTAACGAGGAATGAAGTGACAACCAATCCCAAAAAGAAATTGAACAGTGAGAATCGTTAATTTTATAAGTTGCTTGGGGAACAATGGCAAAAATCTAGAGTTGTCCCGTGCAAACTCCGTAAATTACAAACTCGGCAAAAACGTGTATAATTGCCGAGTTTTGTTGTATTTTTGTGTACTCTAAAAAACAGATGAGTGAAACAAAGTCTTCCGTACCTCATAAAATTATAGGTGTTGCCATAATCAAAAACGACCTAGGGCAGATTTTAATCGATCGCCGACGTCTAGAGGGAGCTATGGGGGGTTTGTGGGAATTTCCCGGAGGTAAAGTCGAGCCAAACGAGACAGTCTCTGAGTGCATCAAGCGCGAAATACAAGAAGAACTGGGGATTGAAATTGAAGTTGGCAAACATTTACTGACAATTGACCACACCTACACTCACATACGAGTGACTCTAACAGTTCATGAATGTCGTCATCTTTCAGGGATTCCGCAACCTATTGAATGTGATGAAGTTCGTTGGGTAAATGTAGGTGAGTTAGAAACATTTACCTTTCCCGAAGCCAATCTTCAAATTATTGAGGTTTTGAGGAAGGGCTAATGGCTAATGGCTAATGGCTAATAGCTAATGGCTAATAGCTGATGGCTAATGGTGAGTCCAGCCCTGATAGCAAAGCGTGGCGCGAATGCGCCATAGGAGGGTTTCCCGCGACCACCGGGACTGGCGAACAAGGGAGGGCTAATGGCTAATGGCTAATGGCTGATGGTGAAGTTGTCAGGGTGCGGGAAACCCGCCCACAGCACTGAACTCACCGCCTACTTTCTCTTGTCTCACTATTAGCAATTAGCAATTAGCTATTAGCTATTAGCTATTAGCTAATTTGGATATACTGGTAATGTAAAGTGAAACCATGCTCCACCTTCAGGAGCAGCATCTACCCAAATTTGACCGTAATGGGCTCTGATAATGCGCTGACACAAACACAAACCAATGCCGTAACCTTCGGTGGTTTCATCTCTTTCTAACCGGAAGTGATTTTCAAAAATGCGTTCTCGATTTTCTTCGGGAATACCCGGACCTGTATCGCCAACACTAAATTGAACTTTCTGAGTGGTACGGTGCAAGCCGGAAACCGCAATAGTACCTCCTTCTGGAGTATACTTAATAGCATTGTCTAATAAATTCATCAACACTTGCCGTATGCGTTCTGGATCGGCATAAACGTTGGGTAAGTCTTTTGGAATGTCTTTTGTAAGCACATGAGATTTGGCTGTGTAGCGATCGCGTACTTCTTCAAGGACCTCTAAACAAAGTTTGCCCAAATCTATCTTTTGAGGTTGAATGTAAAATTCCTTTTCACTACCGCGACCAACTTGTAAAAGATCGGTAATCATCCTATCTATGATCTTGGTTTGGCTGCGAGCTTGTTTAAATAAGTGTACCGTCATTTTTGGTGTGATGCGGTCAAAAGTACCGTGTTCTAAGTTGAAGTTAGATTGTAAGGTATCTATAGCTATGGAAGCTGCAGTGAGGGGGTTGCGAAGGTCGTGAGCTAACATAGCAATCACTCGGTCTTTGAACTGTAACTGCTCAATTAGTTTTTCTTTTTCTTGTTTTAAGCGAAAGATTTCATCAGAGAGGTGTAAAAGTTCTTCGGAAACAGCCAACGAGCCGATCGTACACTGACCATCCTTAACAAGATTATTGTCTTCCGTATTTTCCTTGAAATCGTTTTGTAATTCTAAATACGCATCTACACCAGCTTGCCACCTAGGCCACCAAGTTTTCAATTGAGCCGTAATGTTACTACCAGCCAAAATTTGTCTTGGTTCCGGATGGATTTTGATGAGAGCTGGCGTTGCTACCAGTTTAAAGTGTTCCGCCAAGTAAGGCTTTTGTCCTACATCTACGATCTGTAGTTCAAACTTATAGTCAGCCTGTAATTCTTCTAAGTATGAAAGGATTCGCTGTACTTGCTGTTTGGACTTTGGGCGTCCATCGACAAAAAGTAGCAGCTGTAGTGGAGCCTCAGAATAAATAGGCCGATCCTGGGAAAGTTGCATGTAATCGTGTTTCAGCACTGGTAACAAACCGACGACGCGTAATTGTATTCGTAAAATTGACTGGCGGTTGTCGATGGAATAGTTGCTCTGTTTTTTCTAACTTAATATCTATTTTAGATTCTTCATAGTCCTATCCCACACTGGTTTTTAAGAAGAGATACATTCTTTTTAGCTTCCTAGTTTTATTTTGACCAGATCTTCTCCTAAAAATTATCCATACCACTCCTTTGAGGGCAATAATTGCTCTGAACCATCTGTTTTGCCAAGCTCAAAGGTATACTCAATGTACGTTCGCTGGTTGATTGATACAAGAACTCACACTGATATTTTTAAGTATTATATAGCACATGGTAGTTCGCTACAACATTCCCAAATTGGTTACACGGAATTATCAGCGAACTTTACCCTTGTCCATCTTTAGAGGCAAAGAGCGGGTTTGATCTCAGTTTACCACCTAAGATAGTTGCTGATAACGTTAAGAGATTGAGGGTTGGGGATTGGGAAAACTGAGTTGACTCTACGCTACTGTAGAAATTGATCTGCTCATATATGGTTGTCCGTGTTGCAAAGTAAACGTCCGGTTGTTTTGATAGGTGTGGCTGTTCTACTAGCTGCGTTAACAGCCTGTGCTAATAGTCCAACTGCCAAAGAAATTGAGCAGTCTTTGGCAGCAGATCCAAAGCTCAGCAGTAACCCGGTGAGTCTTGGTTCTCCACAAGCAAGCAGTAACCAACAACAGCAAACCGATCGCGCAACAGTTAACTTACCTGCTGATTTTCCCAAGGATATCCCTTTATATCCCAATGCCAATTTGCAAGAAGTGATACCACCTAGTAACGAAAAACCGGGTGCATCATCAACTCGTTGGGTAAGCATTGACCCCAGCAATATCATTGCTAGCTACTATATTCAAAAACTTCCAGCAAACAACTGGCAAATCGTACAACAGTCAAACGAGCAATTTAATTTGATTGAGGCGCGGCGCGATCGCCTGTCACTCAAAATTTCCATTCAACCAAAAACAATCACTAATGCCTCACCCAATCAACCACAAACCTCTACAGAGATACTGATTGACTACCAACCAAATTCTACAGAAATAACGCAAGCTACCCCAACTCCTACCTCTACCCCCGAAACAACTGCAACGGAAGTTCCACAACCAGGTGAATCCCAGTTTGTCGGTCCGGTGCGCTCGCAACAACCAACAGCCACACCAAATACCACAGACGAACCAACCAACAGTACCCCCAACACCACAGCAGCGTCTAATCCTCAAGAGTTTAGCGATTTAACCAAAGCACCTCAAGAATTCCAAAGATATATTCGAGATTTAGCAGAGTTGGGCGTTTTATCTGTAAGCTCAAATGCTGCTAAGAGCAATGAAGGTATTGCAACCAACCAATTTGAACCAAATAAAATTATTGCGCGACGGGATTATGCTCGTTGGCTAGTCACTGCTAACAATAATATGTATGCCAGCGATCCAGCCAAACAAATTCGCTTAGCCTCGGGAGGTTCCCAACCCGCTTTTAGTGATGTTCCCAGAACTGACCCAGATTTCCCAGTAATTCAGGGATTAGCCGAAGCTGGATTAATTCCCAGTTCTTTATCAGGAGAGACTACAGCAGTCTTGTTTCGTCCCGGCGCACCCCTGACACGAGAACAATTGATTTGGTGGAAAGTTCCTTTGGATACACGCCAATCCTTACCAAATGCCAATTTAGAAACTATCAAGCAAACTTGGGGTTTTCAGGATGCAGGGAAAATAGACCCCAAAGCATTGGGAGCAATTCTGGCAGATCGTCAGAGTGCCGAACAATCAAATATCCATCGTGTCTTTGGGTACACCACTCTATTTCAGCCAAAGAAGCCAGTCACTCGTGCGGAGGCGGCAGCAACTTTGTGGTACTTTGGAACTCAAAGTGAGGGAATATCAGCAGCTGAAGCCTTAAAGGTTAAGCGTCCACCTAATTAACATCACTCACCGTTTACCTACCTCCGCAAGGTTAGTGTAGGGGTTGACAAATCGTCGATCGTTAGTTGCGGGTCACTGTATGTGGGATGACAATAAACTGTTTGCAATCGTAGAAGAATTGGTCATGCACCATTCTCCTAGTGGTGCGGAAGAAGAAATCAATCAGTTCTTGATGCAGCAATTTACAGCGTTGGGTGTTGAAGTATGGCAAGACCGTGCTGACAATATCATCGCTAAAATTCAAGGACGAGATTCAACAAGAGCGATCGCTATCACCGCTCATAAAGATGAAATCGGTGCCATTGTCAAAAGTGTTGGTGATAACGGTCGAGTCGAGGTTCGCAAATTGGGCGGAGCCTTTCCTTGGGTTTATGGTGAAGGAGTTGTCGATCTCCTCGGCGACAATGCCACCATTAGCGGTATTCTCAGTTTTGGTTCCCGCCACGTCTCTCATGAATCGCCACAGAAGGTACAGCAGGAAGATACTCCGCTCAAGTGGGAAAATGCTTGGATTGAAACAAAATGTACAACTGCGGAACTAGAAACGGCAGGTATTAGACCGGGAACTAGAATGGTGGTTGGCAAGCATCGCAAGCGACCCATTAGGTTAAACAACTACATTGCCAGCTACACTTTGGATAACAAAGCTTCAATTGCCATCTTGCTAGCTCTAGCTGAAAAGATTAAACAACCAACAGTTGATGTGTATCTAGTAGCATCAGCAAAGGAAGAAGTCGGGGCAATTGGGGCGCTTTTCTTCACTCAAAACCAGCGCTTGGATGCTCTGATAGCTTTAGAAATTTGCCCTCTCTCCTCAGAATACCCAATTGATGATGGGAAACATCCTGTCATCCTTTCCCAAGATGGGTATGGAATTTATGATGAAACACTCAACGGACAACTACGCCACTGCGCCAAAAAACTCGGTCTACCCGTGCAGTTAGCAGTCATCACCGGTTTTGGCAGCGATGCGTCCATTGCAATGAAGTTTGGTCATGTGTCCCGTGGTGCGTGTTTGGCGTTTCCCACTCAAAATACCCATGGATATGAAATTGCTCATTTGGGAGCGATCGCAAACTGTATTGATATATTGCAAGCGTTTTGTGAAGCCGAGTTCGCCTGAGTTTTTGGTTAAAATGTGTGAATAGGAAGAGGGTTAGTGCTACGGCAATTACATACAATGATGGCAATGACATGAATAGAGAGTGACAGCAAGCAAATGCCTAAAACCGTTGCCGATGTAATGAGCCATAACCCAATTGTTGTGCGACCTGAAACTCCTTTAAAGGAAGCTATTCAAATTTTGGCAGAGCGACGAATCAGCGGACTACCCGTCACGGATGATAGCGGGAAATTAGTAGGCATTATTTCAGAAACGGATTTAATGTGGCAAGAAACAGGGGTAACACCTCCGGCTTACATAATGTTTCTGGACAGCGTTATCTATTTACAGAATCCCGCAAATTACGAACGTGACTTACATAAAGCACTAGGGCAAACAGTTGGCGAAGTTATGAGTCACAACCCCATCACAATTTCTCCTGACAAAACTGTCACGGAAGCAGCCAGACTCATGCACGATCGCAACATTCACCGTCTTCCAGTACTTGATAGCGAGGGTCAAGTCGTTGGTATTCTTACTCGTGGCGACATTATCCGAGCAATGGCAGCAAGTCAAGAAAGTTAGTGGTTAATTGTTAGTTGTCAACCACTAACCACTAATCATCAACCACTAACCAATAACCAGTAACCAATAACCAATAACTAAAAATGAGCACTACTCCAGAATCTGTTAAGCAAATGCTTAGCTCGCAAGATTTGGGCGATCGCTTGCGTGCAGTAAATCTTGTTCGTCAATTGGAACCAACTGTAGGTTATGAGTTAATTCAAACTGCTATCAACGACAGCAATTCTCGCGTGCGTTACTCAGCCGTGAGTCAATTAGATACTTTAGGCGACCAAAATTTAGATTTAACCTTAAACGTGTTGCGCGATCGCCTTTTCAACGATCCAGAAGCTGACGTACAAGCAGCTGCAGCAGATTGTTTGGGTGCGCTTAAGCTACAGGAAGCTTTTCAAGATTTACAACAGGTTTACCGCACAACCAAAGAATGGATTGTTCAATTGAGCATTATTGCTGCACTAGGAGAGTTAGGCGATCCAAGAGCCTTTGAGTTGCTCAAAGAAGCACTTGCTTCCAATAATGAGCTAGTCATTACGGCTGCAATTGGTTCTTTAGGAGAGTTAGGCGATCCACAAGCAGTTCCCCTTTTGGTTCCGTTTGTTACAAATCCAGATTGGCAAGTTCGCTACAGACTCGCGCAAGCTTTAAGGCGTTTGGGTAGTGCAGATGCCAAATCTGTGTTAGAAACTTTGGCAAAGGATGAAATCGAAGCTGTCGCAACAGAAGCGAAAAAGTCTTTGAACGAGTCTTAATACCTTTCAATATTGGATTCAGCAGAGGTAGGTTGGGTTAAGCAACGAAACCAACCTAAAGTCTTATTCTGTCTCGTTCCCAGCCTCCAGACTGGGAACCAGTCAGGACAAGGGTTGTGTCTTAACAAGCGTGCCATTCGCAACGAAACCCAACAATTCCATTCAATATTGGATTCAGCAATCATCTATTTGGTATAGTCAATCCTTCACTTGTTGATAGCAGCATGCTACCTGTCCACCACATCGTAGATTGGTGTTGATGGGTGGTACCCACCTTACTACGACTACCGAGTTCGCCTTAAAATATTGGGTGGTTGAGGCTCGTAGGAGTGGAGGGGCGCTCTGGAGAAAAACGCTTCAAACAGCACGTCTCGACATAAATTGTGACTAACACTATTTGTTTTATCAGAGCAAGATCGCCCATCGAGATCGATCGGTCTCAAATTTTCCATGTTTACTGAGTATATTTTTATACTAGTACTTTTATAAAAATATACCAAAGATTAGTACAAATTTTTCTAGCACTTTATCGGAAAACCACAGCAATTTGGGCTCGATTTTTTGAGGAAATAAGAAGATTTTGAGAGATTGAGAGGCGCGATCGCAAAATTTATTTGGGCTTCAACTTCTTTTATCCTATTACCAGACAAGATTTCAACCAAATTATGTTTTTGAGGTAAAGCATAAAGTACCTATTAAAAAATTACTTACGTAATGCGAAACGAAATTCAGTAATACTATCAACTTCAAACGGAAATTTAAAAATTCAACTCATTTTAATTATTAGGGATTTTTACTGATAAAAAGACGAACGTAAATATCAAAATCAAGATTTTATCAATTCTGATTTTTAGACTTCCCGATTGAAAAAAAGATAGCTAAATTAGTGAATGTAAAGAGGCGGGCAAAAAATTAAAACTGCTGCCCGTAACTAATAGGGCTAATCTAATCGGGAGCAAGTTATGCAAAAGTTAAAGTTAGTAGCGGCAACAATTCTGGGAACAAGTTTGAGTATGGGTCTAGCTGCTGCAATGCCAGCCGCTCATGCTGTTTCTTTAATTCCTCAGCAAGAGGGTGAAATTGACTTAACAAACATGAATTGTATTGTTGCGAATCAGAACTGCATTCAAACACAAGGTTACACAGTAAAAAGCTTAGATTTTAACCAAGACTTTAAAGATGATGGATTGAACAAAGAATTTGGACTTAGCCGTCTATTTGTTGATAAAAACGCTACCGAGAATAACTGGGGACCTGGTAACCAAATCAAGTTTACATTGAAAGATGAGGGAACAAATCCTATCTCCGATCAGTACTGGTTCCGTCCCGTCGCTTACGATGCTACAGGTAAAGTGATTGAAAATGGTCGATTGGAAGTTGGTAAGTTCTTATTTACTTTGGATAAGGCTTATCAAGAAGTATCATTGGACTTCTTTGATGTAGAAGATAACTTGTTTTCTGGTATTGTAGAAGTCAACGGACAAAGCGTAAATAACCTGCTTGCAGGTGCAGGCAAGAAAGATGATGCTTCTACCAAGAGCTTAAAATTGACAAATGTCTCCTCCTTTGTCATTCAATTAGGCAACCCCGGTAGGAACTATGGTGCAGCTGGTAGTGCATTGGCAAAGACTTCATTCTCAACTGGTGACGGTGTCCGGTTGTCTGGGCTAGGAGTAACAAAAGCAGTACCCGAACCAACAACTACCTTAGGCTTGGGTGCAATGGCAGTAGCTGGTTTGTTGGGCTTGCGTCGTAAAAAAGTGTCTCAAGTTGGTTAATTAAGGTTCTGCATAAACCAATTGTTAACCTCTTATCAACCACAAGTCTTGGATGAGATAATCAGAAGCCTGTCTTCACAGGTTGCTTTTTAAAAACCTGGTATTCGGGCATTGATTAAAACCCGCCGAAGCGGGTTTTATTTCTTTTTATAGCTTTTTAAGAACCAAAAACCTGCGACCAAGTGGTGACAAGAAAAGTCACAACAGCTCCAATTGCCAACAATCCTTGAATCAAATTTCCAAGTATTGTACCGACCACTATTCCAATCCCGGCTTTAATAGCGATCGCTACATCATGTCTGTAAAGGTACTCACCGATAATTGCTCCTAAAAGAGGTCCCAACAACATCCCCAATAATGGACCGCCAACAGGTAAAGCAGGCAATAATCCGAAAAAGCCCAGCAGCAATCCTACCATTGCTCCAATTTGTCCCCATTTGCTAGCACCTGCTTGTTGTGCTCCTATGTAACCTGCTAAAAAATCAACTCCTATACTTAGAAGTAAAACAATAACAGTAACAATAAGCGGTATTTTTATAGCTGCGAAGGAACCACTGACAAAGCCCCAAATGATAATCCCAATTAAAATTAAGCTTGCTCCAGGAAGAGCAGGAATAACTGCACCCGCAATACCTACAAGCATTAGGGCAATGATTAAAACGTAAAGAATTGTCATAATTGCTAATGGCTAATGGCTAATGGTTAATGGCTAATGGTGAGTCTAGAGAAACTAGGCGGTAAGTCCAGTGCTGCAGGCGGGTTTCCCGCGCCCACCGGGACTGGCGAACAAGGGAGGAGTTTCCCACGACCACCGGGACTGGCGAACAAGGGAGGGCTATGGCTAATTGCGATCCTTGCCATTAGCAATTAGCAATTAGCTATTAGCTATTAGCCATTAGCACTTTCAAGCGTAACAGCTAATTTATCTGCTATTCCAGCAATCCAGTTTTCATCTTGTTTGGTGTAGCTTCGAGGAGCATTTGCACCTAAGATAAGGACTCCTTCTTTACCAATAGGTTGACAAATGACACCTTGAGTATTCTCTGGTAAATAATCAAATTCAACTCGTCCTGGGTAGACTTTTAAATCTACCAAATACACCGGCTTTTGTTTTTCTAGCACTCTGTTGAGTATTGCTCCGGGTACTACGTCTGATTTCTCAGCTAAAATTCCCCTGCGTAACAAAACTTTACGTTCATAATAAATAACGAGCGATCGCGTCACCGTATTAGTTAACAACAAATGCGATGCCCAAGCTAGTTCTGTTTTTACAGTTTCCGGTAAATCTGGGGCTAAAACAAAACCTTCTTCACCTACAAGTTGAACCGCATCGGGAGTTCGCGGTTGAACTTGTTGCCATAGTAAACCGATCAAAATTAATACAGCACTTAATATGACACCAAGTACATCCGCACGTGCTTGAGAATCAGTTATGTCTGGTGTCAGTAACCGATTAATCAACAGAAGCACAGCGCCTAACCCACCCACTACGATAGGTAGACGCCGCAAAACGTCATTTGTCATTGGGGATTGGGGATTGAGGATTGGGGATTGGTTGTGTGAGTTATTCTACCTTGTCTACCTTGTCTCCCTTGTCCCTCTACTCTTCTCCTGGTTCAATTATCCGTTGAAACAAATAACCAGTTCCTCGTGCTGTCAGTATTAATTCTGGGTTACTGGGGTCATCTTCTAGTTTTGCTCGCAGGCGAGAGATATGCACGTCAACAACGCGGGTGTCCACATGGCGTTCTGGCGTGTATCCCCATACTTCTTGCAAAATTTCCGAACGGGAAAAAGCTTCGCCCGAACGGCTCACTAGCAGTTCTAGCAAGCTAAACTCCATACCTGTTAGGCGAATGCGTTCGTCACCTTTATAAACTTGCCGCTTGTTCGTATCAATTTTAATATTGCCTACATGAATGACACCGGAACTGGGAATCCCGGAAGCGCCCGTTTTGTCTACTCGCCTCAGAACTGACCGAATGCGGGCTTCCAACTCTTTGGGGGAAAAGGGCTTAACTACGTAATCATCAGCACCTAACTCCAAACCCGTGATTCGATCTGCCACATCTCCCAAGGCGGTTAGCATAATAATGGGCACGTCCGATTCCTTGCGTAATTCTTGGCATACCCCGTAGCCATCTAGCTTTGGCATCATTACGTCAAGGACGACTAGGTCTGGATCTGCTTTGCGAAACGTGTCCAACGCTTCTTCTCCATCACCTGCTGTCACTACGTCATAGCCAATCATGGAAAGGCGTGTTTCCAAAATCCGACGAATGCTGGCTTCGTCATCTACTACCAGAATTTTTTCTTTATGACTTTCCAAGTTTCTCAACTCTCCTTAACTAAAATTTTTGATGCTTAATTTTTAGTACCATAGTATTAAGATATCATTTCACAATTTGAATGGAAAAAACCTGCATCTACTACCATTATTCAATTTCACTTTCCTCAAAAACTTAAGCAAAAATTAAGATAAGATATAATAAATGCCAAAGCAAAAGACATATTACGTTTGTAGCGAATGTGGCTCGGAATCCCCTCAATGGTTTGGTAAGTGTCCGGCTTGCGGCACTTACAACTCTTTAGAAGAGCAACTTGCTATTCAGTCATCGACAGATATACCAAGTCGGGGGATAAGTGGATGGCACCAACAGGCAGGAAATGCAAAACCTACAGCTAAGCCCGCAAAACCGCGTGCTTCTCTAACATTTGACCAAATTAGCGATCGCCAAGTGACTCGTTGGGCTTCTGGCTATGAAGAACTCGATAGAGTCCTTGGCGGCGGTGTTGTTCCCGGTTCGATGGTTCTTATAGGTGGCGATCCGGGAATTGGAAAATCAACTCTACTGTTGCAAGTATCAAGCGAATTGGCGCAGAGATACCGCATCCTCTATGTCTCTGGAGAAGAGTCAGGACAGCAAGTCAAACTCAGAGCCTCTCGATTGGGTGTCTCAAAATCCCTTAGTTTAGTTAGCGCTGAGAATGACAACGAAAATGGTAATAGCGAAACAGCTAAAGAAACGGCGATTCAGGTAACGCAGCCGTCTGAAGAAACTAGAGACGCCGATCTGTACGTATTGCCTGAAACGGATTTGGAAGAAATTTTGAAGGAAATGGATTCCCTCAGACCCAATGTGGCAATTATTGATAGTATTCAAACAGTATTCTTTCCCGCATTGACTTCTGCACCCGGTTCTGTGGCTCAGGTAAGAGAGTGTACTGCTGCTTTGATGAAAGTAGCAAAGCACGAAGATATTACAATGTTAATTGTGGGACACGTCACTAAAGAAGGTGCGATCGCAGGACCAAAAGTATTGGAACACTTAGTCGATACAGTTTTGTATTTTGAAGGCGATCGATTTGCATCCCATCGATTATTAAGAACAGTAAAAAATCGCTTTGGGGCAACCCATGAAATCGGTATCTTTGAAATGATAGATACAGGTTTGCGAGAAGTCCCCAATCCTTCAGAGTTATTTTTAGGAAATCGTGACGACCCCGCCCCCGGTACTGCTTTGGTTGTGGCTTGCGAAGGAACGCGTCCAATTGTCGTTGAATTGCAGGCTTTAGTCAGCCCTACGAGTTACCCGTCCCCCCGTCGTGCAGGGACAGGTATAGATTACAACCGCTTGGTACAAATCTTAGCAGTGTTAGAAAAGCGGGTAGGGATTCCCATGTCGAAACTAGATTCTTACGTTGCTTCCGCAGGGGGGTTGAATGTAGAAGAACCAGCAGTTGATTTGGGAATAGCCATAGCAATCGTTGCTAGTTTCCGAGATCGGATTGTAGACCCCCGTACCGTACTGATTGGAGAAGTTGGCTTGGGGGGACAAGTCAGATCTGTATCGCAGATGGAACTGCGGTTAAAAGAAGCAGCAAAACTGGGATTTAAACGGGCGATCGTACCCAAAGGGCAAAAATATCCCAACTATGACATTGAAATTGTCCCGGTTTCCAAAGTCATAGATGCCATTATTGCAGCAATCCCGCAGCAGGGGCTAACAGAAGCCGACCTAGCACCAGACGATGATGACGATGATGATGACTCCAGTTTGTAAGGGTTTAGCTCAATAAGAATGTAAGGTGGGTATCGCCCACCATTTCAACATCATACAAGAAGCACTTAACGATCGTCAGCAACTCTCAAAATAGAGAAAATAACTTGCCACGATCGCTATAGCTAATCAAGACTGCAAAATGACTTGGGAAAAATTACCAGATGACTTTGTAGATAATATTAACCAATCGCTTCGCTGCGATCGCTTTTCTTAAAAAATTTTAGATGAATATAACTTACGATCCTAGATACAAAGTCAAATTATATTTACTTTCAAGAAAAAACTATGCAGGTGAACACAATCCAAGTCACCCAGGAGATGAGTGTAGGTGTCGGGCTCGATGGAAAAATGTATGGTGGTAAGCTTTTAAACGTCAACCAACAACTCGATTCTCTTGAACGGGAATGGCTGGTTGTTGTTCCTGAAGCTTTGGGTGAATCTGCTGAAATCAGGTGATTTATATGAAAACTACTATCTGGCGGCGCTTTCTACTAATCTCGTTAACCGTGCTTGTAGGTCTAGTTGAAGTGGGATGCAGTCCAAAGAAGGAACCCATAAGTTCGGAAAGGCTGACTGTCGGAGTAGTCAGTTATGGTGAACAAACAGTTTCATTAGAAAAGTACGAGCAATTCAAAAACTATCTCGCCGCACAAACTCAGTCAATTGTAGAACTTGAACCAGCTTATAACGAATTGCAAGCTCTCGAGCAAATTCAACGGCAAAGATGGGAAATTGTATTTGCTCCTCCTGGTTTAGCAGCAATTGCTATGGGCAAAGATCTTTACATTCCTTTATTTTCCATGGAGGGAATTAGCAGCAGACAGCGTTCTTTATTGGTAGTGCGCGATGATAAACCGATTAACACAATAGCAGATTTAGCAAATAAAACTGTTGCCTTAGAATCGGTAGGTTCGGCTGCAGGATATTATGTTCCTCTCTACGATCTGTATGGATTAACTTTGGCTCAAATCCGTTTTGCACCCACTCCTAAAACAGTACTGGAATGGCTTAATGAAGGGAGTGTAGATGCTGGTGCGATCGCTGAGAGAGATTTTGAGCTTTACAAGCAGCAATTTAGTGGAACTAAGTTTAGAATTCTACATACGAGTCGATGGATTCCTCCTGCAGTTGTACTCCTAGCACCTACAGTAGAGCGCAATCGACAGCAACAGATCCAAAAAGCTATGGAGCAAGCACCAGGCTATATCATATCAGACGCCGGTTATGTTCCTGCTGCTAAAGTACCCAGCTACGATCAGTTTATTAAACTGGTGGAAAAAGTCAGACCTCTAGAAGCGCATGTCAAACAAACACCCAGTGTTTTAGTCAATCCCGAAGCAACAAAATAAGAGATATTGCGATCGCTACTGACAATCCTTGTATCTTGATAAAATTCGATCGTGAATTTGCGTATTATCTCAAAATTCTACTGATTAATTAATTAGGTTCTTTATGAGGTTCCCAAGCGCAATGAGTCTGTTTCATTAAAAATAGTAGTATATTATACCCGTAACTGGAGTGAATAAAGCTATTTTTATGTAAATGTCTCGTCAAATTACGGTTTTGTAGTAAAACTTGTTTTTACATGTGAATCTTAATTATGTAAAAAATAAAACTAATTGTATTAAAAATTCTTAAGCTAGGTAGGAGTGCGTGGATCATGTCTCAAGCCCCCGTCATTAAACCAGAAATACCTTCAGGAACATTTATAGATAATCGCTACATCATCCAAAAACTTTTGGGACAGGGTGGATTGGGAAGAACTTATTTGGCATTTGATACGCGTCGTTTCAATGAACCATGCGTATTAAAAGAATTTGCTCCCACCGGTTCGGGAGAAAGTGCGCTAGAAAAATGCCGCAATTTATTTAAAAGAGAAGCTAAAATTCTTCATCAATTGGAACATCCCCAAATCCCTCGATTCTTAGCTTGTTTTGAAGGTGATGGTCGGCTGTTCTTGGTACAAGAGTTTGTTGATGGTAAAACCTATTCAGCACTGTTACGAGAACGCCAACAACTAGGACAAGTTTTTTCGGAAAGTGAAGTCCTACTGTGGCTCAGGAACTTATTGCCCATTCTTGAATATATTCATACGCATAACATTATTCATAGAGATATTTCCCCCGACAACATTATGTTGCCTCAAGGAAAAGAATTACCAGTGCTGATAGATTTTGGTGTAGGAAAGCAGATAGCCGATTTAAATGAAGCGACTAGAACAAGCCAGAACACTTTCGTTGGCAAAATGTCACTGGTGGGTAAAGTCGGATATGCTCCTCGCGAACAAATTAGCTTGGGATTGTGTTCTCCTAGCAGCGATCTTTATGCTTTAGGTGTCACCGCAGTCGTTCTGCTAACAGGAAAAGATCCTTCTTTTTTAATGGATCAGTACTCTTTGGAGTGGAGATGGGATCAATTTGTCCGTGTAAGCAATTCCTTTGCTCAAATTCTTAATAAACTAGTAGCGGATACCCCAAGATACCGCTATCAAAACTCAAGAGAAGTTCTTACAGACTTATTACATCTTGGAATAGCCCAAGTATCACCGCAAATACCACCACAACAGCAAGTACAACATGGAAATTTGCCTCCTACTTTGGTAAATCATGAATTTTTGCCCGGTGCAACCAATCGGCCGTTTCCAAACCAACATCCGGAAGCCAATTTCAGTTCACCTCCGAGTCAACAACCATTGGAAAATTCACGGCAATTTCCACAGGTTCAACCGCAATCCAACTCCTATCCATCACAGTACCCAACACCTCAATCCCAAGCCCGTGCATATCAACCACAATCTTCTCTCAATCCAGCGTTTTTAGAACGCTGTCAGCAAGAACTTGCTTATCGTATTGGACCCATGGCAAGTCTTATAGTGGAAGAGACACTATCCGAATATCCAAACACCTCGCCATATCAATTTGTTGAACTTTTAGCAAAAGAAATTCCCGACACACAAGAAGCTTTTGCTTTTAGACAGCGTTTGTTGTCTTAAGTCATTCATCCCACGCTGCACTTCGTGTCAGACGTGGGGCTTCTGCCTGATTTAGCTAAGGAACGTGGTTAGTGGTTCAACTAACCACCAACCAAATTACGTACTCCCCGTATTGCCATAGGTACGTTTGATTCTTTTCATTGCCATATCTAAACTGAGTTTCATTCGTTTGAAAGCTTTAGCAAGATTGCCAATTTCATCATTTGTCAGCTGTTCAAACTCAACATCCATATGCCCGGTACTTACTTCTTCAGCTACACGAGTTATACGCTTGAGAGGTACAACAACTTCTCGATTTAAAAAGAAATTGACTAGAAAGATAACAGCTACAAACAAAGTAGAGACAAGCATTATCATAATGAAAAGAGATTGGTTGGCTTTATCAATGACTCTACTTGCAGGCAATGAAATTATTTGAGCAGCTACGATTTCGTTTAAATGCCAATTGAATCCACCTGCAGTACCATAGCGTTCAATCATGGTTTTGGGTGCAGCCTCAGGGGCGCTATGACAGACGAGACAGCTTTCTTTTGTAATGGCTAACGGACGAGCAATGTAAAAAATATCACCACCTGGTAGCTGTCTGTATCCGCTTACCTCTTTTAAACCTTTATTTTTTCTAAAACGCTCTACAAGTTGAGTTTCAAAACTATCTGCTTTATCTCGGAGATTTGTTGGGTTAAGTGTTGCTTCTTTGTAAAAGAAGTCACGGTACTCCGGTCTTTTTCGCAAAATTTCAAAAACTTCTCTTGCTGAATAGGCGGCTACAGTTTGTGGCAAAAACTTAGTTGTTAAGTCATCAGTAAGTTCTGGAGTAATTTGAGTAATTGTATACTCGCGCACTGAAGACATTGTATCAATGAGAGATAAAGCTTTTGCAGTAATCTCTTCCTTCGCATTTTGTTGTAATACCGTAGAAAGTGCAATTCCACTGAAGCTTACACCCACTACAAGAATCACAAGTAACAAAATTGTAAATTTTTGTTTTAATTTTAAATTTTTTAGCATAGCGATCGCTCAAGTTTAGTCATTTCTGTGAAATATGTTACCTTAGGGTGAAAAAACTAGGAATCTCTCATTAATTTCCCAATCCCCATTGTCTATTATCTCCAGTCCCTATTTTTGAATTAGTTTTCTGGAGAACTGTAAAACTGTTTTAGCTTTCTCATTGCCATTTCTAAACTAAGTTTCATTCTATGAAAAGCTTTAGCTAACTTACCAATTTCATCATTAGATACCTCCTTAAAATCAACATCCATATGTCCTGTACTCACTTCCTCGGCTATGCGAGTTATATGTTTGAGAGGACGCAGAATTTGATGATTTAAGAAAATATTCACCAAGATAATAACAGCAATAAACATCGTAGAAACAATTCCGAGAATCCAGACAGAGGATTGCTGTGTCTTTTGGATTACTTTCGTTGACGGTACTGATATCATCTGAGCACCGACGATTTCGTGCAACTTCCACCCAAATCCGTTAGCTGTACCATATCGGTCAAGCATAGTTTTGGGTGCAACATTAGAAGTGCTGTGACACTCCAAACATTTTGATTCAGTAACTGCTAGCGGGCGAGCAATATAAAAAATCTCTCCTCCTGGTATTTCACGGAATCCATTCAATTCTTTTAACTTTGTGTTTTTTCGGAATTGCTCAACCACTTTGGTTTCAAAACTATCCGCCTTATCCCGCAAATTTGTTGGATTCAGCGTTGCTTCCTTGTAATAAAAATCTTTATATTCTGCTTTTGTTCGCAAAACTTCAAAAACTTCTCTTGCTGAGTAAGCGGGTACACTTTGGGGTACAAAATCAACTTCTAATTTATCAGCTAACTTTAAATTGACCTGTTGATTTGTATAATCACGGACAGAACTCATGGTTTCCATAATCAACAAGGCTGTCGCTGTTATTTCTTGTCTTGCATTGTGCTTGAGAACGGCAGACAAACCCAAACCACCCAAGCTTAAACCTACTACAACTACAATCAGCAGCAAAATTGTTAATTTTTGTCTCAAATTTAGATGTTCAAGCATAAGTACAGACATGTGAAATAAAAAGTATATATCTTTCTCCGTCTACTTTCAGCCTGCTGCGTTCTGTCTTTCTTTATGTAGAACAGATGTTATTTTTGTACAAACAGAATTAAAGAAAAAACATATCCAGCGCTTTGCATCTAAATAAGGTACACCCCTTTCCAACCCTCCTTCCCCGATGCTTGGATGTGCCATAGCAGGGGTGGGGTATTTCTGTACTTCACCAAGTTGAAATCTGCTGTATAACTACAAAAAAATGTTCCAATATTCCGGATTATAGTTAGTTTTTTCTTAAATGAAAGAACAGGCAATATTCCTTAATTTTTTAAACTCACGATATTGTATAATAAGATACTGTCATTGTAAAGCTATCTTAAATCATTTTAAAAAAGTTCTCTTTTTTAGATTCCCCTAGAATCCGAGCAGCTAATAATTTTGCTCCAACAAATAGGAGCCCTACAGCCCCAAAAGTTATCATTAATCAAATCTTAAAATTTTCTTAGTTTTCAATTGATTGATATTTTAAAGATAATGTAAAAAAAGTTTGCCACAATATGACCTTTAAATCCTCACTGTATATTAGTTTTGGCTCAAAAAGAACGGGGTTCCCCAGTCAATCTCAATCTTATAACTGTGCCACAATAAATACAGAATTTGGCGATTACTACGAATGGTCTGGAATCCAGGAAAACAGTTGTTTGGGGGACGGTATATTATTGTAGGGAAACTAGGCGAAGGAGGAATTGGTATAACCTACCTCGTCAGAAATGAACAGAAAGAACTGCGGGTTATTAAAACACTTAGAGAAGAACTCTTGAATAAGGCTGCCTGGAAGCCACACCAAGTGAAATTGAAGCAAGATTTTCGTGATGAAGCCGTTCGGCTTGCTGTTTGTCGCCATCCTCATATCGTGCAGATAGAAAATATTTTTGATGAAGATAATCTTCCTTGCATAGTTATGGAGTATATTGAGGGCGAAGACTTGAGCAACCGAGTCCGTCGTTTGGGAGTTTTATCAGAAACAGAGGCATTGTTATATATCCAACAAGTTGGTAATGCATTAAAAGTTATTCATAGTAAAGGTTTGCTACATAGAGATATCAAACCACGCAATATTATGATTCGTGCTGACAAAAATGAAGCCGTACTGATTGACTTTGGCATTGCCAGAGAATTTATTCCCAATGCAGTCCAAAGGCATACAGTCTACCGTACTCCTGGTTTTGCTCCTCCGGAACAATATGAATTGGAAGCACCAAGAGGAGAATATATTGACGTATATGCTCTGGCTGCCACATTGTATAACACATTAACAGGCGTTTTACCGAGGAATTCGGTTGATATCAGCAATGAAACTCCTCTAGAATCACCACGACAGTATAATCCCAATATCAGCAATAGAGTTAATGAAGCAATTTTGCGGGGAATGGATTTACAACCCAATTCTCGCCCCCAATCCGTGCAACAATGGCTGGACTTGCTTTTTGGAGATGACGAACTTCCCCCGACACCTTTGCTTTCCTCCAACCTTCACTCTCAACGCCCTACACCTCAAGTCTTTACTGGCAGGCACTTATTTGCCCCTACTCCTGCTCCCCCTTCTTCAGAAACTTCTTTGCAATGGCAGTGCGTCTGTACTATTAACGGACATACCAGTATGGTTCACGCTGTTGCTATTAGTCCTGATGGTCAAGCGATCGCCAGTGGAAGTAACGATCACACAGTGAAATTGTGGCAGTTGAGCAACGGAAAACTCATACGTACTTTTGGTCGTTGGTTTTCGGGTCATTCCAATATGGTGAATGCAGTTGCTTTTAGCCCTGATGGGCAGTTGCTTGCCAGTGCCAGTTCTGATGAAACAATTAAGTTATGGCAAATAAACACGGGCAAAGAAATTCGCACGTTCACCGGTCATTCCAACTGGGTCAATTCAGTGACCTTTAGTCCCATCCCTCCAGATTCTTTGTATCAACCGGGACCTGGGCGAATGTTTGCTAGTTGTGGGGCGGACGGCACAATCAAGTTGTGGCTGGCTGGCACAACTGTAGAAATCCGCAGTTTCATAGGACATACCGATTCAGTGTTGTCAATCGCCTTTAGCCAAGATGGTCAGCTTTTAGCAAGTGGTAGTGCTGACTGTTCGCTCAAGGTATGGCACGTCAGTACGGGTACAGAGCTCCACACCTTCACAGGTCATTCTTTCTTTGTAAACTCCGTTGCCTTCAGCCCCAATGGGCAAATTATAGCAAGTGGCAGTGCTGATAATACAATCAAACTTTGGAACGTTAACACAAAACAAGAGATTCTAACCTTAGCTGGTCATTCTGACTCAGTGTGGTCAGTTGCTTTTAGTCCAAACGGTCAACTTTTAGCAAGTGGAAGTTGGGATCGCACTATCAAAATCTGGCAAGTTAGTACGGGTGCAGAGGTTATGACACTTGCAGGGCATACCAGCTATGTGAGATCCATTGCTTTCAGCCCTAACGGAAAAACCATCGTCACCGGCAGCGATGACGACACTATTAAAATTTGGCGACAAGCTTAACGTATTCTGTATTTACAGCAAGTTGTTATTAAAAAAGATGAAACACATAAAAATTATTGTAGAAAAACATTCTGATGGTTATATTGCTTATCCCCTTGGCATCAAAGGGATCGTAGTTGGTCAAGGCGATACTTATGAGGAAGCCCTAGCTGATGTTAAATCTGCTGTCCATTCCCATATCAAAACATTTGGTACTGAAGTTATTGTGGATGAAACACTGTCACTAGAAGATTTACCCGTACTAGAAGCTTTTGTTACTGAAATTCAAATACCTTGATACGACAGGGGACAAGGGAGACAAGGGAGACAAGAAAGTTTCTTCTACCGTGTTCACTGTTTCCCTCGTCTCCCCAAAGCAAAATCCAAAATTGTATAATTCTCCAGATAGACTAGTAAATTGCTAAAAATTGTCACAATAAGGACGGTAACTCTTAGTTTTTGATAATCAATCCTATGGGCTTCGGGATAGGTGATTTATTCTGGATTTTTCTCCTTCTTTCTTCTCTGCAACCCTTATGGCAGAGACGTCAGATAGAGTTTCGTCGTATTCGTGCCATTCAGCAATTTCAACAGCAACGAAAAAGCCGAGTCATATTACTCATTCATCGCCAAGAATCTATCAGCTTTTTAGGGATTCCCGTATCGCGCTACATTACCATTGAAGACTCAGAACAAATTTTGCGAGCAATTCGCCTAACCCCACCAGAAGTTCCCATTGACTTAATTTTGCATACTCCTGGTGGCTTGGTCTTAGCAACAGAACAAATTGCTCGAGCATTAATTCGCCATCCTGCGAAAGTCACTGTCTTTGTGCCTCATTACGCTATGAGTGGCGGTACAATGCTTGCTCTAGCAGCTGATGAAATTGTTATGGATGCCAACGCAGTCCTCGGTCCTGTCGATCCCCAACTGGGTAACTTTCCAGCAGCTAGCATTCTTAAAGTTGTTGAGCAAAAACCTATAGGAGAAGTTGACGACCAGACAGTGATTATGGCAGACCTGTCACGCAAAGCGATCGAGCAGGTGCAGCGCTTTGTCCGGACTTTATTAAAGGACACTGTTCCTACACAGAAAATCCAGCCAGAAAACATTGAAAATATTATCGACGCACTGACAACCGGGCGGGTGACTCACGACTATCCCATTACTGCGGAGGAAGCAACACAAATGGGACTACCCATTACAGTTGGGCTACCTCTTGTTATCTACGATCTCATGGATCTGTATCCCCAACCCCAAGGCGGACGCCCAAGCGTTCAATACATCCCCATGCCATATGATAACGGTCGCCCAATTCTTCCTACTCCTAAAGGTAGACCTTTAGAGGAACCCAATCCAACTCAGTTGAACAGTTAAAAGGCAAAAGTCAAAAGAGCAAAGAATTTTGACTTTTGACTTTTCATTTTTTACCTACGGAGTGGGTGTAGAAGTCGGTGTTGGTGTTGGTGTTTGTGTAGCTTCTGGTATTGGTGTTTCTGTAGGTGATGCCTCAGGTGTAGAAGTTGGCTTTGGCTTTGGTGAAGTTCTTGGAGTGGAAGTAGGTTTTCTTGTCGGTTTTGGTTTGGATGTGGGTGAAGTTGTCGGTGTCGGTTCAGTTGTTGGTGTTGGTTCGGCTGTTGGCGTCGGTGCTGTTTTGTTTAAGATGTCCTTTGCTTCTTGGTCAAGTCTTTGCCTGAGTGCTAAATTAGCGATTCCAGTTTCTTGCAAACCAGCTTTTTTTTGATACAGCTTTACGACTGCTTCCGTCCTCGGACCGTAATATTGATTTTTTGGTAACAGAGGGTTGGGCTTAACTACTAAATTCAAGTTTTTCTGCAAAATTTCAACGGTCGTTGCTGCAAAATCTTGAGTTTTCTCTCCTGCTACGCCGTCAGCAGGTTTTAACTTATACCCTTTTTGAAATTCAAGAATGACTTTTTTGGTATCCGCATCAGTCAAAGGCGCGTTTGATACCTTGATGTTGTAGCCCAAACCCCTCAGGACCGAACGGAATTGCTGAGGTGTATACCTTAGGGCGGCAAACGCCGTATCTGTTACGACTATGCTAGTTGTTATCAAACACGCTGTAGCAATGGTAACACCTGATTTTCCCAACATACACCACATAGACAAAACTCCTCACAATCAAATCAGCTTGGCTATGACGTTAATTAATGAATTAATGTTTCTTTAACGTCTTTAATATCCGAGTTATTGATGATTTTTGATTAGTTTAATTTATAATGGGTGCATTGTATAAATACTGAACTCAGATATTTTGTCATCTATCTAAGGTTGGATAATCCCTAAACTTCATACTTAATCTTTTATTCTGCAAATGGCTATATCAGCACGTAATTTATGGTTTGAAAGGTTGATGGCACTTCTAGCCTCAGCAAATTTACTCTTAGTCTTATTTGATTTAAGCTATGTTCCTTGGCGAAATTTGTATATACAAAAGCTTCCTGAAATAACCCACATATACGATCCCATTAAAGGGATTGAACCCCATCGCGAAACAGTTGAGTACTTAAAAACAGTAGACGCACTTATAGAACAAGTGAGTCAAACAGGATTGAGCTCGTCACAAGTCGAAACAACACTAGCCAAACTTCGCAATTTAAGCAATGAGATGGTGGATAGCAATCCTTTTGCTGGAGCAGGTAAGAGTGGGACGTTAGAAAAAATCAAAAATCGAATGCGCGATCGCGTCAACTTAGAATCGTCAAAAAAGGCTTTTGCGACTTTTTGGAGTCAAGCATACTTATCAAAACGCAATTGGACTCAAGAAATTAGGTTTTTCAATAAAGCCATTAGACCGTTAATTGCTACCAATTACTACCGCCGGATAGGAGAAGATAGCGAATTTATCGATAATTTTTGGCTGCTTGACTTACCTTTCATCGTGATATTTGCTGTTGAATTGCTAGCACGTAGCTACTACATCAAGCGAAGTCACCCTGGTTTTAGTTGGTTCAATGCAATTCTTTGGCGCTGGTACGACTTATTCTTACTATTACCGTTGTTGCGTTCTTTAAGAATTATCCCCGTACTTATTCGTCTAGACCAAGCCAAATTATTAAATCTTCAACCTCTTCGCCAGCAAATACATCAAGGAATCATAGCCAATTTTGCTGAAGAAATTACAGAAATTGTTGTTGTGCGAGTTATCAACCAAATTCAAGGGTCTATTCACAGAGGCGAACTCAAAAGGTGGTTGCAGCAAAATGAGAGTTTGCGTCCTTACATCGATATTAACAATGTTAATGAAATTGAAGCCATTGGAACCATTTTTGTTCAAACCATTATTTACCAAGTCTTACCAAAGATACAACCGGAAACGATCGCCATCTTACGGCACACCATAGATAGTGCTTTCAGACAAGCACCCATCTATAGGGATTTGCAAAAATTTCCTGGAATAGGACAGATACAGCTTCAATTGAGCGAACAATTAGCGACCCAGATCGCGACTAATCTTTACAGTGCAGTAGTCAGCGCCACCGAAGATCCAGTAGGGGCAAAACTTTCTGGTCAATTGGTACAGAGCTTTACCAAAGCTCTTGGGACTGAATTGCAAAACAAACATATCCTCTCAGAACTTCAGTCCCTCGTGCTCGATTTTCTAGAAGAAGTCAAACTGAATTACGTCCAGCAAATGTCAGAAGAGGAGATGATGCAAATTTTGCAGCAAACCAGACAACTGAGAACAAAACCATCAGCTCAACAGGTTAGCTCTCAACCAGCTGCCATGCTCTCACCCAAAGAAAAACGTTAATTTCTTTACATAAATTCTTATAACAGTTTTCTTAAAACAAAATAAACCGGAAAAGTGTATAATAGTAGCCTTGAGGCACATAAAGTTGCTGCTTGTTGATGAGCCTCAGAACAGTCGAACCGATTGGAACTCAAAAAGCTAGTATCACCTAGCCTAGCTTTGAGAGGAAAGATGGGTTTGAAAAAAGTTTTTGCATCTTACCTAAAAAAAAATGCGCTAGACTAAGGTTAAGGGCGAACTTAAGTTGTAAGTTCGCCCTAAGACTTCTTGGAAGATATCCCTATCGCAGGAAGTGGGTTTTGACCCACTTTTTTTGTTGGAATAGCCGCATGACTCACCCTCTAGTCCCACAAGTTATAGAATTGGCGACACCAGTAGCAGAACAAATTGGTTTAGAAGTTGTTGGAGCTGTGTTTCACACCAATCAACGCCCACCCGTTTTGCGGGTAGACATCCGCAATCCTACCCAAGACACGGGGTTAGATGATTGTGAACGGATGAGCCGTGCTTTAGAAGCCACTCTGGATGCGGCAAAAATCATTCCTGACGCCTACGTATTGGAAGTTTCCAGTCCGGGAATTTCACGACAACTTGAGACCGACCGGGAATTTATTTCTTTTAAAGGATTTCCTGTCATTGTCCGAACTTCTCCACCTCATGAAGGACAGCAAGAGTGGAATGGTCAGTTAGTTCGCCGGGATGAAACAGCAGTTTACATCAACCAAAAAGGTCGTGTAGTTGAAATTCCTCGCGCCCTAGTTGTTAGGGTGCAACTGGATGAACGCCACTAACAGAGTTTAGAGTTTAGATTTTAAATTTTAGGTTTAGGGTTTTGGAAAGCATCCAAAAATCCAAAATCTAGAATCCACGCATTCCGTGCGTGCTGCCATAAGAATATAGGAGATTTGCTTATGTCAATGGTTACATTACCTGGATTAAAAGATTTAATAGAAAATATAAGTCGCGAGCGGAATTTACCTCGTATCGCCGTTCAATCAGCTATTAGAGAAGCACTATTAAAAGGGTACGAGCGTTATCGTCGCGCTCAAAATTTAGAACGCAAACAGTTTGATGATGATTATTTTGACAATTTTGACGTGCAACTCGACGTGGAAGATGAAGGATTTCGCGTTGTTGCTACAAAAACTATTGTAGAAGCCGTCTCCAATTCTGACCACGAAATTGCCTTACAGCAAGTTCAAGAAATGGGAGGTGATGAAGCACAACTCGGTCAAGAAGTGGTGCTAGATGTAACACCCGACCAAGGAGAATTTGGTCGCATGGCAGCAATGCAAACCAAACAAGTTTTGGCGCAAAAACTGCGGGATCAACAGCGACAGATGGTGCAGGAAGAATTTCAAGAATTAGAAGGAGAGGTACTGCAAGCCAGAGTCCTGCGTTTTGAAAGACAATCAGTCATTATGGCAGTTAGAAGTAGCCTGGGTCAGCCAGAGGTAGAAGCGGAACTACCCAAGCGGGAACAATTGCCAAACGATAATTACCGAGCAAATGCTACCTTTAAAGTTCATTTGAAAAAAGTGTCTCAAGGACAGCAACGCGGTCCTCAGTTACTAGTTTCTCGAGCTGATGCTGGTTTGGTCGTTGAACTTTTTGCCAATGAAGTTCCAGAAATTGAAGATGAAGTGGTCAGAATTGTTGCTGTAGCCAGGGAAGCAAATCCTCCTTCCCGTCACGTAGGACCTCGCACAAAGATTGCTGTTGATACACTAGATCGCGATGTAGACCCAGTAGGAGCGTGTATTGGAGCACGGGGATCGCGCATTCAAGTTGTTGTAAACGAATTGCGTGGGGAAAAGATAGACGTAATTCGTTGGTCGCCCGATCCCGCAACTTACATCGCTAACGCCTTGAGTCCAGCAAGAGTTGATGAAGTTCGCCTGATGGATCCAGAAACTAGGCAAACTCATGTATTAGTCGCTGAGGATCAATTAAGTTTGGCGATTGGGAAAGAAGGACAAAATGTTCGTTTGGCTGCAAAACTAACGGGTTGGAAAATTGATATCAAAGACAAAGCTAAGTACGACCATGCAGGAGAGGATGCTAAGTTTGCAGCTGCTAGGGCAAAATACGCTGCGGAATTAGCTGCTCTAGAAGCAGCCGAGGAAGATGAATATGAGGATGAGCTCGAGGAAGAACTTGACAATAACAAACTCTTAAACGAACTCGACGAAGACGAACTCGATGAAGACGAACTTGACGAAGATGAACTCGACGAAGACGAACTCGACGAAGATTTGGAAGAATCTGAACTAGAGGAGGATGAAGATTTTGATGATGATGATGACAATTTTGACAAAAGAGATGCTAAGTAAAGCAACGAGTTATCAAGTGTATGCCAATTGCACTTCAGGTAATATCTGATATCTTTTGTTACGATGAAACCAAACTACCGACGTTGTATTAGTTGCCGTCAAGTAGGTTTAAAGCAAGAGTTCTGGCGGATTGTCCGCGTGTTTCCTTCCGGACAGGTACAATTGGATGAGGGCATGGGCCGTTCTGCCTATATTTGTCCCAGCCAAAGCTGTGTCGCAACAGCACAAAAAAAAAATAAATTAGGGCGTGCTCTACACGCATCAGTGCCAGAACCACTGTATCAACTATTATGGCAGCGTCTATCCCAAGGAAATCAGCAAAATCAACCTGAGAATTGAGCTTATGCTTGAAGAAGTTACAGATTTTTTAGTAAAGATGGTTAGTTGTTAGTGGCGATTGAAGTATTAACCAATCACCAACAACCACCAACCACTAACCCCGCTTGAAAAATCTGTAAGAAAATGCATAATAGCTTGAAACTAACTCGTAGCAGTGATTTCAGAGGAAAAGTGCAGGCAGCCGAATAATTTGTGCTGTCAATACATCCTCTAGAATCGCTCATGTAGTGCCAGAATAGTAAAAGGGTGTCGTTAGCATTGCTCTAGATTTTACAAAAAGGGGCGAAGCTGCACTCCCAACAAGTTTTACTTAGTTGTGTTGTGGAAGACTCAGAAAAAGCAAAAAAACAAAAAACAGAATGGCAACCTGGTAGCGCCCAAGCGCGGTTTGGCGTCAACCATCAATTCTGGTGGGGATGCCAGCATTAACAAGGGAACATCTCTCTTTCCTGATTGGAGGCATCGGCAAAAATAGCAACTGCAACCAAAAAACAGTAATCAAAAGGATGGAGATGTCACAAACCAGGCAACCATCCGCTAAAACTGTAAATTAAAGGGGAAGAGTGGATGAACAACGGCAAAGTTAGAATTTACGAGTTATCAAAGGAATTGAATTTGGATAATAAAGAGCTATTAGCAATTTGCGACCAGCTCAACATCGCGGTCAAAAGCCATAGCAGTACAATTACAGAGTCAGAAGCAGAGCGCATTCGGACTCAAGCAGAAAAATTAGCGGCAACAACTGTGCCGCAAAGAAAGGATAATGGTGGAAATAGCCATAATAGAATAAATTCACTACAAGCTGGCTCCCGAAACAGACCTGCTGCACCTAATAATCAACAAATCTTGGAGATACGTAAACCTAAAGACTTGATAAACCAGACGTCAAACGCCTCCGAGGCGTCAGTTGCTACCAACATAAAACTTGCTTCTTCTGAAGTCAATCCTCCTTCCCCCCCTAAGCCCTTCGCTACCCCAGTCTCACCCATGAAGCCGACGGCACCAAGCAAACCTGTACCCCGGAATCAGTCTGAGACCGCTCAAGAACTTGTTGTGACAGATGCGGCTGATAAGACACAAGATACAGAAAAACCGGCGGAAAAAACAACGGCAGCAAAACCAGAAAAATCGGTTGCACCTACTCAAGGGTCTAAGGTAAAACCAGAAAGACCTCAAAAACCGCAACTGACGGCACCACCTACAAGACCGGCAGGAGAAAAACCAAACACTGGCACTTCTCCCCAAGCAAATGTAAGTGAAAAGCCGATTCTGAAGCGCGATCGCGACCAAGCTAAACCAGAACGCGATCCCGAACGCGATCGCAATCGACCTGGAAAGCAAGAACAAGCTGCCAAACACGACCAGGCAAAACCTCAAAGAGAGAGAGCCAACAAACCACCCACAGGGGACTCAACAGCGGCACCGCCACAGAAACCCTCGCGTCCTGCCCCACCTGTGAGATCGGAACGCGGTGCGGGTAAACCATCAGGACCAGTACCCGCAGGCGCAGATACTCCAAGACCTAGCAGACCAATGCGCCCGTCTGCCGACCATCCTGCCGCAGCAACACTTGCGACTCCACCAAAACAAATCCCTGGCTCAACCAAAACAGCAGTTACTGCTGAAGAGGACGATGATGATGTAGTTGTCGCTGAAGTGATCGAACTCAAGCGACCAACACCGCCACGCCAAGCCAAGGGTAAGAAGTGGCAGGAAGAAGATATCGACGAACTCAAAGAAGCGGCTAAACCGGGTAAGGGCGTTACCAAAGGAAAACGCCTCAAGCCGATTGTCGATGATGAGGATTTGTTAGAAGACGATCTACTTGATGAAGAAGGACTGGAAATACCCGCCGCCATTCAAGTTAGTCTTTCTATTGCCCGTCCACCCAAACCCAAGGCAGCTAAAGCGGCACAACCGGCACTTGCTGTTGTAACTCCAGTCTCTAGAGGGAAAAAGCCCGCTAGCAATCGCGCAGAGCAGCAGCAAAATCGCCGCCAGACAGAGCAAAAGCGGGAGCGCCCCGAAATATTCACAGTTACCGGTCCGATGACCGTACAAGAACTGGCAGAAGGTTTAGCAGTTGCTGATACAGAGATTGTAAAAATCCTGTTTATGAAGGGTATAGCAGTTAGCATTACCCAAAGCCTTGATATTCCCACAATTACACAGGTTGCCAACGAGTTGGGCACGGAAATTACAACAGCCGAACCAGAAGCGGAAGCCCGTAAAGTCACTGAAATGATTGATGTCGAAGACCTGGAAAAACTCCAGCGACGTCCGCCAGTGGTGACAATCATGGGTCACGTAGACCACGGCAAAACAACCCTGCTCGACTCGATTCGCAAAACAAAGGTGGCTGCCGGCGAAGCGGGTGGTATTACTCAGCACATTGGCGCTTACCACGTAGATGTGGAACACGATGGCAAAGAGCAGCAAATCGTCTTTCTTGACACTCCCGGTCACGAAGCATTTACAGCAATGCGGGCAAGAGGAGCGCGTGTCACTGATATTGCCATCTTGGTGGTGGCTGCAGATGATGGCGTCCGTCCGCAAACTGTGGAAGCTATCAGCCATGCTAAGGCAGCTGAAGTGCCCATTGTGGTTGCTATCAACAAAATTGACAAACCGGAAGCTCAAGCTGACCGGGTGAAGCAAGAATTAACAGAATACGCTCTAGTTCCAGAAGAATGGGGCGGTGATACGATTATGGTTCCAGTCAGCGCTATCAAAGGTGAAAACCTCGATACGCTACTTGAGATGATTCTGCTAGTAGCAGAAATCGAAGAACTATCTGCTAACCCAGAGCGGATGGCGAGAGGAACTGTCATTGAAGCACATCTAGACAAAGCCAAAGGACCCGTTGCTACTCTACTGATTCAAAATGGTACATTGCACGTGGGTGACCTGTTAGTCGCAGGTTCTGTGTTCGGTAAAGTCCGAGCCATGGTGGATGACAGAGGCGCAAGAGTCGAAGCAGCCAATCCATCTTTTGCTGTTGAGGTACTTGGCTTAAGTGAAGTACCTGCGGCGGGTGATGAGTTTGAGGTCTTTGATAACGAGAAACAAGCACGATCTATTGCTGCTGACCGTGCTGAAAAACAACGTCAATCCCGCCTCATGCAGGGTCGCGTTACCCTTACAAGTCTGTCGGCTCAAGCTCAAGAGGGCGAGTTAAAAGAACTCAACTTGATCTTGAAAGGAGACGTACAGGGTTCGGTAGAAGCTATTGTGGGATCGCTCAGACAAATTCCACAAAACGAAGTGCAAATTCGTTTGTTGTTAGCATCTGCGGGTGAAATCACTCAAACGGATATCGACTTGGCTGCAGCCAGCGGAGCCGTTATTGTAGGTTTCAACACAACCTACGCAAGTGGAGCAAGACACGCTGCTGATGAAGCGGGTGTCGATGTACGGGAATATGACATTATCTACAAACTTCTGGAAGACATTCAAGGTGCTCTAGAAGGTCTCTTGGAACCAGAGTTGGTAGAAGAACACCTCGGTCAAGCCGAAGTGCGTGCTGTCTTCCCTGTCGGTCGCGGTTCTGTTGCTGGTTGTTACGTACAGTCTGGCAAACTTATACGGAACTGCAAAGTGCGTGTACGTCGGAATGGAAAGGTAATCCATGAAGATACTCTTGACTCCCTCAAGCGGATGAAAGAAGATGCACGCGAAGTCAATTCTGGTTACGAATGCGGTGTCGGTATAGATAAATATACTGATTGGGCAGAAAGTGATATCATCGAAGCCTACCAGATGGTGACTAAACGTCGTACCCTTTCTAAAACAAGATAGTGGGTACAAAATTTAGAGTTAGGAGTTGTTTGTTAAAAACTCTTAACTCTATATTTGTTTGTCAGGCAATTGTGTAGAAGGCAGACAGCAGAAGGAAGTTTCTACAAGTTGATGTTTTAATCTTTGAAAAAGAATAAATATTGTTAAACCATACGGTAAAATTTCCGTGAGTTGGGTGTAAGTTTTAGTAACCAATGAAACAGAATTAACTGTTGGAAAAGATTATGTTGGAAACTAGACAGTAGAATTATCAGGTTTCAGGCTTATCTCTTGTGGAGAGAACCTGCAATTGTGCAATTAATCATGAGGATGAACAACTATGGTTCGGATTCACGCAACGAGCGATCGCCAATTTTCCGGCGACGCAAATATATGGAACAGTCTCAAAAGCGCGATCGCCGCTAGTTCTGGTTTTCAACGCTGGTTGTTAGAGCGCGGTACTCAAGTACAAAAACTTCGCCTCGAAGAACAGGTACAGCGTTATTTACGCGAGACGCTAGAAACACTAGCGTATTGAACACAGTGAATCAATTATCAGTTATCAGTAACATTCATATATTAATTTTTTATTCATAGCGATCTGATAACTGGTTAATACTGAAGGTTTGCCAGTTAAAACTTGAGAAAATCTGGGAGATTTCCCTGTAAAATTTGAAGTTGAGGATGGGCAAGTGCAAGGCGATCGCGAAGCACAAGCTGTACCCAGCTTATCGCCATCAACTTCAACCTCCGATGTTGGATAATTTTGAATAATTTCTATTAACGTAATTTTTTTATCGTTACTTGCAGAAAGAATCAAAGCAGAACGCAAAGCTTGTCTGTTAGCCTTACTAGAAGGTGTGTAAATCACTTGAGAGATCTGGTCGAGGACTGCATTACCGACTCGACTGTTAAGTATTTTATCGAGAATTAATAAGTTAACTTTTACAGGTTCCGTCAAATACTTGCGAACTTTTTGGGGATCTTGCCCTGAAGAAGCCAGAGTAGATGAGAGTAACACACAGAAGCTGACAAAACAAATTGACGTGTAGTGTAGTGAAAATAATTGGTACATCGTTAGCCCAAATACATAATACACCCTGCTTTTTTTGACGCAATTTTAGTAAAATTAGTTGCAGCTTTTTTAACTAAGGATTTACCCAGAAATCAATTATCCTTTTTTTAGGGTGTCATCCCCATTCGGTTTATATAGCAATCCTATTTGAGAGCTAAACAAGGGAGACAAGGAAGAAAAGGAAGAGGTGTTTGTAAATCATTAGGCTTGCTATAGGGCGAAGCTATAAGCAACATCTTACAAGAAAACGTTGAATATTTTGTTATTTGGAAGCCCTCAAGATCTCAGACTGCTTTAGGAAGTTGGGAAGCTTGAGGGATCTCAAACACCAAGTCTCAGTAATGGTTCTCATTTAACCTTGCATACGCAGTTTGCCCGAGATGACTAAAAAAACTGTCATCAGTAGTTATATGGGACTTGAATTGTACAAAACTTAACGATAAAAATCCTTTCTTTTTCCAGGGAACCCAGCTGCCAAGGCATATGTCTTCGGCTATAGTTTTCCATAAGTTTCACAGCTAAAAAGCTTGTAAATAACCGGATTGAGTTGAAAGGACGAAGTATGAAGGATGAAGTATGAAGTGCGAACAACTTTTTCATTTTTTATCCATGACACTTAAGCCTTCAGTTAAACCTAATTTTGTACATTTAAAACCACAAATCAAGATGACACACCAGGGATTTAAAATTCCGCAATCAAAAAACTTTCACATTCGCGCTTTACCAGTAGGATTCAGTGCTTTGTTAGCAGTTACTGGTGGACTTATGCTTCTAGAAAAAGAGGTAAATGCAGGAGAAGTTCCTCAAAAAGTGAATGCGACCATGACGACAGCACAAGTCCCTGTTGGCGCAAACACTCTTTACGTTAATCCAGAAACAGGTCAAGATAGTTCTGATGCTGGGAGTTCAGAAGCAAAGGCTTACAAAACCATCACCTATGCTCTCAAGCAAGCCAAACCAGGTACAGTTATTCAACTCGCTCCCGGTACCTACAGTCAAGAAAGTGGAGAAGTCTTTCCACTCGCCATCGGACAGGGTGTAACCCTACGCGGAGACGAATCTACTAAAGGTCAAGGAATATTAATTGTAGGTAGTGGTAATTTTATCAGTCCCACGTTTGCACGTCAGAATATAGCAATCCTTGCCCAAAACGAGAGTGCGATCGGTGGAGTTACAGTGACCAATCCAGAAAACCGTGGTACTGGAGTTTGGATTGAAACATCCAATGCAGTAGTCAGTAACTCTACTTTTACCAACAGCGTGCGTGAGGGCGTTTTTGTTACAGGTAAAGCCAATCCAAAAATTGAAAATAACGTTTTTATTCAAAATAAAGGCAATGGAGTTTCTGTAGCTAAATCTGCCCAAGGAGAGGTTCGCAATAACTTATTTCAGAATACCGGTTTTGGTGTTGCAGTGAGCGATTTAGCATCACCTTTAATTACTGATAACCAGATTATTCAAAATAATGGTGGTGTCGTAGTTAACGGATCTTCTAAACCAGTACTTCGCAGTAACGTTATTCAAGATAACCGAGATCACGGTCTAGTTGTCATTCAAAATGCACAACCAGATTTAGGAACAGCAGAAAATCCCGGTAAGAATATAATCCGTAACAACGGTCAAAAGGATATTAAAAAGTTCTTTGACGTACTTAATGCCACCACAAGCAACACGATCGTTGCCGTTGGTAATGATATTGACGTCAAGCGAATTTCTGGTAAAGTTGAGTTTGTCGCAGCCACAGTTGAAGCACCATCGAGTGGTGGTATCGCAACAACTTTCAGAGATGTGCCTGCAGGTTATTGGGCAAAAACATATATTGAAGCACTAGCCGCTAAGAATATTATTGCTGGGTTCCCCGATGGTTCGTTTAAACCCAATGAACCAGTTACTCGCGCCCAATTTGCTGCCATTATTAGTAAAGCATTTGCACCAAGCCCCAAACGTGAAACCTCTAGTTTCAATGATGTAAGCCGCAATTTTTGGGCTTACCAAGTGATTCAATCTGCGTACCAAGGTGGTTTTGTATCTGGCTATCCTGACAAGAGTTTTAAACCAGAACAACAAATTCCGCGAGTGCAAGCACTCGTGTCCTTAGCAAGTGGGTTGGGGCTATCTGCAGATAGCCAAAATGTGTTATCTGTCTACAGTGATGCATCCCAGATTCCCAACTATGCTACAAGCTCCGTAGCAGCAGCAACTACAAAACAACTTGTGGTTAATTACCCTTCCGTAAAGCAACTCAACCCCAACCGTCAAGCAACTAGAGCAGAGGTAGCAGCTTTTGTTTACCAAGCACTCGTTAGTAGAGGTAGCCTCCAAGCAATACCTTCTCCATATCTGGTTAGAACTCCTTAGGAAAGGTTAACGAGCGGTAGCGAACTACTAACTACCTACCAACTTAAAAAGTGCCAGAACTAGCAGTTTGTCAGTTCTGGCACTTGGTGTTTGTTATGTTTTCTTAAAAACAGGGTCTTTAAAACTTTGATTGACCCCTTTGTGACTGTCTGTTTATATTCAGGGTCTTTATATAGGCTGACCCCGTTTAATTAAATACTAGTGTCTCAGAATTTTTTCGATTTCCAGATTTCCTAATATTTTTTTAATTATTTCTGTCTTTTTATTGTCTAATGTATATAATTGTTAAGCCCTATGTGAAATAGTTTATATACGTCAAGACCCAAAAAGAGGAAAAAAGGTCAAAACTTAATACTCATAATGGTTATAAAGTGTACCCCTACTTTTGACGGCGTTGTTCCCAGCGCCAAAGAAAAAACATCAAGGTAACTATTCCTATTTGAAGTGCTAAATTAGGCAAAGCGCTTTCAACATCCCGTCCAGCTAATAACTGTGCTAGAAAGACGAACATACCAATAAAACCAGAAGCAGCACAAGCAGTGTAAATAAACATTCGCAACCCTCGGTAGGGCGCTGCAGCTTCTGCTTTTAGGCGGGCGTATTGCTCGGCTTTCATGCGATTTTTACTATTGGGGTCTACCATGATGTAAATACTGTTATAATCTTGTATTATGTACGCCGATGTGGCTCAGCGGTAGAGCAGCTGATTCGTAATCAGCAGGTCACGGGTTCAAATCCCGTCATCGGCTTTAGGGGCCGCTAAATTCCCAACTTATTTAAGGATACAGCCAGTCAACGAGTGTGGATATCGTTGACTGGCTGTATCTATTTCCTCTGATTTTCCCGAAGTCTTTATTCCCTCAGTTGCAGCCGCTTTATCAGACAACCCTCACACTAAATTCTTTGATGGTAAAAACCGAGGCTACGTTCGTTGTTCCCTCACACAAAATACTTGGCAAGCAGACTACCGGGTTGTTTCTACAATTCGAGAACAAAATACAACAATTAGTACCTTAACAACTTTTGTTGTTCAGAACGGGCAATTAGGGGCTGAACGTGCTTAAAGTCTTCATTTGGAGCTGGTGGGCATTGCCCACCCAACCGCTCAATGATTTAACTGCTTGAGAATTATGCGATTGCGCCCCTCTGCTTTTGCTTGGTAAAGAGCCTTATCTGCTACCATAATTAAGGTTGTTGGAGACACTTCAAACTTGGGAACAGTCATGGCTACTCCTACACTTAGGGTAATGAAGTGGCTGACTGTGGATTCAAGGTGCTCAATTTCAAGTTCTCTAACACCTGCTTGCATGGCAGCAGCAACGTGAACTGCACGAGTTACATGGGTGTTAGGCATAATCACGGCAAATTCTTCACCACCGTAACGCGCTACCAAATCCTGATTTTTCTCAACTGTACGACTTAGGACATTTGCAACTTTTTGCAAACAAATGTCTCCAGCAATGTGACCGTACTTATCGTTGTAAAGTTTAAAATAATCTATATCACACAATATCAAAGATAACGGCAATTGTTCCTCTACCGAGTTCAACCACTGAGCGTTTAAATATTGGTCAAAACGACGGCGATTTGCAACTCCAGTTAACCCATCAACATTAGCAAGTTCTTGTAAAGCTTGGGTCACTGCCTCTAACTGTTTGTAAAGTTGTGCTTGTTGTAACAGCCTTTTAACTCGTTGGCGCAGCACTGCCCAATTAATTGGTTTGGTTACATAATCGCTTGCTCCTGCCTCAAAAGCCCGGTCTACTGATTCCGAATCTTCTAAACCTGTAATCATTAAAATAGGAATGCGATCGCACAATCTTGAAATCGTACTATTCCCAAAAGAGAATCCTGGCATAGAATGAACAAGACTCGAAGCAAAAAGAGTTCTGGACAACTGAGTTAATTGCTTGCAACAACTAAAGCCATCCATCACTGGCATAACAGCATCTAACAAAATGAGGTCTGGTTTGACGGCTGTGAATGTCTCCAGACACTGTTTGCCGTTAGAAACATCGACCACACGATAGCCTTCTGTTTCCATCACTTCACGTAACAGCATCCGAATGGTCTTATCATCGTCAGCAACAAGAATCAAAGGGGGGTCGTTGGAGATAGAAAATTGGCTTATGCCCGACATGAGTTGCATTCCATAAAGCATTTTATAAAATAGACAACACGGTTGTGGCAGGATGGTCATTACACTCTACCGCTCCACCGTGCTTTGACTGGCAAACTGAAGATGCTTCTTTTATAATTCCCATACTCTGATGTCCAATTACTAAGCTCTCAAGCTTTTATTTTCCCGTAATGGACTAGTCAGGATATTCGCGAGAGGATGCCTGCAGAATGTAAAATTACAGTAAACCTTACAACATTAGCTTATATGCCAGACTCATTAATGTATAGTCAAGATTATTTTGTGGTTTTAGAAACAAATCAACCAGAGCAATTTTTGACTGCGCTAGAATTACTTGAAAAGCTAAAAAATGTTTTACACAATATTAAAATTGAAGATTTAACGCCCGATCTGCGAGCCTTAAATTCATCTGAAGAGCGGGCAAAATATTTAATAGATACAAGCTGTGAACTAGATGTTGGGCAAGGTCAATACTTACAATGGTATGCTGTTAGATTGGAAAAATGATTTTTGAGAGTTGATAGTAGTTAGTTGTTAACAACTAACTACTATCAACTAACCACTAACCCTTTGAATTGACAACTAAAGACAACTCAATTTGATTTGAATCTGGTTGTGTGACTGTAACTTCCACACCAGGGCCAAAATAATTGGTCATTTTTTCCTGCTTTTTTTGCCAGATATCAATTGGCACCGAAGGTGAATTAAATTCCAAAATGAGGGCATAAGCTCCATTAATTTCTGTTTCTCTCAGTCCTGATATTTCCGGTCTATCTTCATCTGAAGAACCAAGACCCAAAAATTCTAAAGATTTATCGAAATGAGCATCTTGACCGTAGCAATATCGAGTCAAGTCTTTGCGAATTTTAGTTTGAGTAGAAGTGGCTTGTTGCTCTCGTAATGCCAATACTTCTGGTGTTGTCGGTTGACTAAAAGGCACAGGTGAAATTTCGTTAGCTTTGAGAGCTAGTCCTCCTAAAAGAAGAGGAATCCCATAAAAAAAGCCGACTAGATTGAGTGTGGCATTGTCTGCGGCATAAGCCACAAAGCCGATTATTGTTAAAACCCCACCGACAGTTAACCCAAGCGTTCCCAAAGAAAATTGGCGTAACATGATTTCCGTATAGTACAAATTCCTAGTATTTCTTTTGTACTACTATTTAGTCGCTATTCACAAGCAAAATAACTATAAAATCTCACGCAATGACCCAAGATGTTTTGCCTGAGTCTGGGAAACCTTCATGAGATGGTTTAAAAGTTTGCGTTTTTACGCTAAGTTTAAAAGTAAGAATATTGTTTTAAGATAAAAATACAACGATGGATGCACAAACACTTAAAGAAAGGGTAGCCCTAGTCAGCGCTAAACGCGAGTATCTGCTAAATCTTTTGGAAAAACCCAATCTGGGAACTTTAAGAGTAGATGTCAATCAAGCGCTAGAAGAAATGGATGATCTAATTGATGAGTTTAGACGCACGTTTCCCGATACAGAAATAATTTGAGGACTGTAGGTCGCCAAAAGCAAATTCGGCGTCAATAGGAATTGTCAAGCTGCAATTCTACTGACGCACTCAAGTAATAACATTTTGTTCTAACCCAAGTCCAATTGAGTTGCCGATCTCCCAAGTTACGCATACGGCATCATTTAACCGGCTACTGAGTGGTTTTCAGATTTCATACCTAATTGTCTTACTAAAGCAATCAATTCTGTTGTAGGTACGTCTTTTTTACAGAAAGCATCCAGGCTACCAATTTCTTTGGTATCTTGAAGCTTGACATCCTCAACAGAGGAGTAAGCAATGATTTGGGTATTTGGGGCAATAGCTTTAATCTGACGAGATGCATCCCAACCATCCATAATTGGCATTTGTAAATCTAGAACGATCACATCCGGGTGAGTACGTTCAACCAATTCTATGGCTTCTTGACCATTGCTAGCTAAACCCACTACTTGGATATTTTCTTGGCAAGAAAACGCTAATTTCAAGGTTAAGCGAGTTAATTCGTGGTCATCGACCACGATAACTCTTAAGGTAGAAGACTCACAGGACAACATTAACATCCTACGGAACTAGAGATAATATTAGGATAACTTTTATAGTTTATGAGAACAGGCGGCTGAACTCACTCTATCCAATGGTTGAATAATTTCTCAGTTCCAATGATATGTATAGTAATATCTCAAAAAAGAGAGTTCTACCGGGAACAATAAGCAGTTAACTATCAAAATATTGTGAGCTAATTGTCAAGTTGGGATGAAATTTTCTTCGTATTCGTACTTACAGTATTTGGAGTACTTGCGTTGATGCTTGAAGCCATATTCATAAGAATTTTTTGCGAACTAGCATCCGGACAATCTTCAGCAGGGTGTCTTTGGATATAGCTACCATCTTGTTGTAATTCCCAAGCTTGACGATTATCTGCAAGCATAATTCCCAAAATTTCCTGCAAATCTTTAGCAATATCTGGATCTAAGATAGGAGTAATGACTTCTACTCTGCGGTCTAAGTTACGAGGCATCCAGTCGGCACTACCAATATAAATCTCTTCCTGTCCATTATTGTAGAAATAATATACGCGAGAGTGTTCGAGAAAACGGCCTACAATACTGATTACGCGAATATTTTCACTAATATCTTTCAAACCAGGACGCAAACAGCACATACCTCTGACAATTAAGTCAATTTGTACGCCTGCACGAGATGCTTGGTATAATACCGAAATGATTTCAGGATCGACAAGAGAGTTCATCTTAGCAACAATGCGCCCGCTCAGACCGTTCTGAACGTTTTCAATTTCTCGATGAACCAAAGAAATAAAGCGATCGCGCATATTCACGGGAGCCACCAACAGCAGTCGGTAAGACTTTTGCCGAGAGTATCCTGTCAAAAAATTAAAAACATCTGTAACATCAGCGCCTAAATCCTCATTACAGCTAAATAATCCCAAGTCTGTATACAGTCGTGCTGTTTTTGGATTATAGTTACCAGTTCCAATATGTACGTAGCGACGAATGCGATCTTGTTCGCGCCGCACGACCATAACAGTTTTGCAGTGAGTCTTCAAACCTACCAAACCATAAACAACGTGAACTCCAACACTTTCCAGACGCTTTGCCCACTTAATATTGTTCTCTTCATCAAATCGCGCCTTAAGTTCTACCAGTACAGAAACTTGCTTGCCATTTTCAGCAGCAGCAATTAAGGCATTGAGGATAGGCGAGTCAAAAGATGTCCGATAGAGAGTCATCTTAATTGCCAACACATTGGGGTCATATGCCGCACTAGTAATAAACCGCACAACGGTTGATGAAAAGGATTGATATGGATGATGTACGAGCAAATCCTTTTCTTGAATAACTGAAAAAAAATCTTTTCCTTCCTCTAGTTCTCGCAGGTTGGAGTTTATAATTGGCTCCTTAATCCGTTGCAAGCGGAGAGGAACTACAGACTTCCACGGTAAATCTTTCAGTTCTGGGACTGGGATTGACATAAAGAACATTAAATCTTTTAGCCCCATCAAACCGTCAACTTGATAGACATCGTTTTCCGTTAATTCCAAATCCTCTAGCAATCTTTTTCTGACTGATTCAGGAGTCTGAGAGTGTATTTCTAACCTTAAAGGAGAACCCCCAACACGTCGCTTTCTCAGCTCGTGTTCAATGGCAAGTAATAAATCATCAGCTTCATCTTCTTCCAATTCCAAATCTGCATCACGAGTGATGCGAAACATATGATATTCCTGAATGTTCATTCCAGGAAATAAAGACTCTAAATTGTGAGCAATTGCTTGTTCTAGGGGTACACCAGTCCAAATAGCAGGTTTTTCTGAATCTTGAACTCCCAATTCAAGTGGCAAAGGCAAAAATCTCGGTAAAACAGTAGGGACTTTAACTCTAGCAAACAACTCCTCTTCTGTTTCCGGATTTTTAAGCACAACAGCCAGATTGAGGCTGAGATTGGAGATATAAGGGAAAGGATGACTCGGATCGACAGCCAAAGGAGTGACAACGGGAAAAATTTGTTCTTCGTAGTACTTGTCTAAATAATTTTTTTGCCTTTCCGAGAGATTTATGTAATCTAAAATATGGATTCCGTGTTCGACCAACTGGGGTCGCAAGCTTTTTTCAAAATGTTCGTGTTGCTGAGCAATTAATGGACGTAAAGCCATACTAATCTCCTCAAGCTGCTGTTGAGGTGTACGACCATCAAAAGTCACCAAGCTAATTTTTGCCTCTACTTGTTCCTTAAGTGCAGCAACGCGCACCATAAAGAACTCATCCAAATTAGAGCTAAAGATTGCCAGAAACTTTAGACGTTCTATAAGAGGCGTGCGTGGGTCACAGGCTTCATGTAACACCCTTTTATTAAACTCCAGCCAGCTTAACTCCCGGTTAAGGTAGTATTGTGAATCTCTGAGATTGATTTGATGAGCGGTCTTCTTAGATTTTGCCATAATGACCTAGTACCACGTAGTATATCCAAGTTAGGAGCCTGGATATTAAACAATAGTAGAGGAAAAGCGGTAATCTCTTCTATCTAGCGGTCAAGAAAAAACACACTATTTACCGATCGCCACTCGTTGTTTAATAGGAATTTCAATCAAAAATTCTGTCCCTTGTCCCGGTTGAGAGATGCACTCTAACTTACCGCCATGCTTTTCCACAACAATTTGATAACAAATTGATAACCCCAAACCAGTTCCTTTGCCAACTGGTTTGGTTGTAAAGAAAGGATCGAACAATCGGTTTTTCACATCTGGGGACATTCCCGGTCCGTTGTCTTTAATGCGGATCGTGACATGAGAATTCTGTTCGAGACGTGTCTGGATAGTAATGAGACTGAAGTATTTTTCATTCTTCAGTTGTAACCATTCCGCTTCCTGCTGGCGCAAAGCATCAACGGCATTTGCCAAAATATTCATAAAAACTTGATTTAATTGTCCTGCATAGCATTCTATTGGCGGTAATTTATCATATTCTTTGAGAACTTCAATTTCTGATTGTGCTGATTTTTCTTTTAAAGAATTTTGTAAAATCAGTAAAGTACTTTCAATTCCTTCATGAATATCAACAGGTTTCATCTCGGCTTCATCCAAACGAGAGAAATTGCGTAAAGTCAGAACAATTTCACGAATGCGTTGTGCTCCTACTTTCATTGAATTGAGAGTTTTCGGTACATCTTCTTGCAAAAAATCTAAATCAATATCAGCAATAAACTTAAGAATATCTAGAGTTGAATTGGGATATTCCTGTTGGTAAAGTTGGACTAATTTTAATAAATCTTGAGTATAATTTTCAAGATGAACTAAATTTCCATAAATAAAATTTACAGGGTTATTGATTTCATGGGCAACACCGGCAACAAGTTGACCGAGACTGGACATTTTTTCAGATTGAATTAATTGCGATTGTGTATTTTGTAATTCTTTGAGGGTTTGTTCTAATTCAGTGGCTTGCTGTCTTAAGGTGGCTTCCGAATGCCGTAACGTGTCTTCAGCAAGTTTGCGATCGCTAATATCTCGTAAAAAGACAATATATTCTTGATTTTGGTGATTGGTGCGTTGCGAAACAGTGGCTTCCACGATTCGATGGGGAGAATTTTTTAGGCTATGTTCGCTAGTACTTTGCCAAGAAGCAGGGAGATTATCCAAATCAGAGAGAAATTCATCTAGATAACGCCCTATTAGTTGATTGACGATCGTTCCTAATAAAGTTTCAGCCGCAGGATTAGCTTGAGTAATAACACCATTTCGATCTAAGACAAGAACCGTATCGGGAACAGTATCGAGAGCCGTGATAAATCGTCTTTCTGCTACTTCACGGGCTTCAGCAATGGATGCAATTTGTGGTAATGTCGTCCAGCAAGCAATAGCAACTGCAATAAAAGCAACTGTTGCCAGTAAAACAATTAATAAATTAGTACTCTCTGTGTAAAAAGTTTTATCGAGATGAGTACTGATGAACCAACCAATTGTGGTACCACTACAGGTTAGTAACAGTAAGATAATGACTTGAACGGCAACAAAATCCTTGAAAAAAGCAGTAGGTTGACTGTTGTTACGCAAAGCCCACCAGCGCGGGTGGAAAGGCGCAAGTCTAATGCGACGGATTGCAGTATCAAAAACTAAAATAATGATGGGTAATAACAATCCGATGAGAAAATCTTGCCAACTCCAAGCCAAGCCCCCAACCGTTAGGACGATCGCTTCTAAAATAAAAAACAATAGCGATAACCAAGCCCATCGTACTTCTGGTCTATCCCGACACAGCCACAACCCCAGATGAAATGCCGTAATGGATGCTAGGTAACCCGTATTTGTAATCACGACAATTCTGGTGAAATCTCCCCAAACTAAATTCAAGACACTGCATAAAAAAGTAAATACCAATGCAGGAGCCAAAACACCTCTTTTTGAAACAACAGCAAATACAGGTGATATGTGTCCGTCAAGAGAGAGTTGGTACAAAATTCGGGGTAAGATGCAAACAGCGCTAGCGGAAGCGAGAAGGCTTGAAAAAGTTATGAGCAGCGTGACTAAAATAGAAGCAAACTGACCCCAAAATGGCTGGGATACTGCTAAAAGGCTCAAATAGGCGTTGTCTTGTTCTGTGACTGTTGTTGGCTGAGCTAGTATCCAATTGCATCCTAAAAAGATGAGTGGCATGAGCCAAGAAGCAAACGTCAAAAACCGTAAAGTGTCTTTGGGGGATTCGCTGTCAGCAACAAACGAAGCTGTCGTTTCACAGCTGTAGATATTCCAAGTTGCAATGAAATACCACTTTGCCCAGTCAACAAATTGTACAGACGTACTCCCTTTCGTCTCTATAACGTGAAGAAAACTGGAACTGCCATCTGAGAGAGACAACCACCACAAACCTTGCAAGCAAAAAGCAAGTAGAGACACGATTGAAGGCACAACTAAAAACAAATGCAATATTGCTAAAGCACGAGTACCACTGAAGGCAACCACAAAAACAACGCAGGTGAAACCAATTTTCAGCGCCATTTCCGGACACGCGATTCCAAATGGTTCGAGATTTACCTTTATCAAGTCAGTCAGCATAATCGCGTACACCACTGGAACTGATACCCATCCTACAAAGTATCCCAGTGCTACATACCGACCTAACCCTGAATAGTTCTTAAGTAACCGTGCTGCGTAGTTAGGTGTTCCTCCTGACATATCTTTCCAATACTTACCCAAACGCTGCACTTGCAAGTTCAGTAGAATGCCTACAATCACACCAGGCAGACAGAGGATTATTGCATTTGCTCCAAGTGCTGTACACAAACCGGGTGCTACACTAATCCATCCAATGTGAGAAGTCAGACCAAAGCTCCAAGTTTCAAAGACACTCAGACTTCGGGGAAGTTGGTATGACAATTTATTGTTGTTTGCACCCACAATTGGCTGAGTATGCATTGTACATAACTTGATTGTAATAGTTAAATCATTGAAATAACCTATTTTTTCATTTTTAAATAACCGTACAAATGCTGAAAATATGACTTTTTCTTATTGTTCAATAATTTTCCTCAGTAAAAATCCGGGAAATCAAAATTTCTAACTAATTTTAAGAATTGAATCAGTGTTTTTACGTGACTTTAATAAAAGTCTTACCTAACAATACTTGTGAAGAAGTTTGGGTTTGAGTTACTCTGTAAAATTACGCATCTTTATTTTAAATTTATGATTTTATCTATTTTATACAGTGTTTGTCACTATTTCTATTCAAAAACAAAATACGTTGAATTACTATTGACATTACAGAGTTTGTATTTTAGATTTTTTTTATATTCACTATGTAACTGTAATTTCACTGTGTTCGGATAACACTGAGTCATCAAGATCTTTGATTCAACCCAATAGAGTTTTTTGGAAATAATTATGCAATTGTTGATTCAAAACAGTTAGCAGAAATTGACTTGACACTGTCAAGTTGTACTCCAATTTCAATAAATACTGCTCGGCTTAATTGATTGGGTTAAAGCACCAAATCCTCATGAACAAAAGTCAAGAGAACAGATACATCATGGAAAAATTTGAAGTTAATACTACAGCTAAAGGGACTGGAATAATTACAACCTCAAAAGTGAGGAAAGGTGAAGTCTTCCATAGAATAACAAACTATAAAATCGTGAAAAAACCTACCTATACAAGCGTCCAAATTGATGTAGAGGCACACATTGAAGAGCCAATCCTGGGCAAGCTCAATCACTCTTGCAATCCCAATCTGATTGTAAACACTAAAACTTTGGAATGTGTCGCAGCAAGAGATATTGAACCTTATGAAGAAGTCAACTTTTTCTATCCCAGTACGGAGTGGGAGATGGATCAACCTTTTATCTGTATGTGCGGTTCGCCACAGTGTATGGGAATTGTAGCAGGAGCCAAGTATCTTTCGTTAAATATTCTAAGTTTGCAATTTATCAATCACCACATTCGCCACAAAGCTTTGAGTTGCTTGGAAGCAAAAGTGTTTAAGAATGATGTCTTTGTTGAAACAAGAAATAGTTTGAAGGTTGAAACAGATACCTTGTCTCTCTCTGTTACAAAAGCTTAAGACAACCGCACAAGTCATCCGTGTTTTTTATCAATTCAAGGAGTTTAAGCATCATGATTAACACGCTGAATCAACCCGCAACAACTATCACTATTGAAAGGGATGAAGTTTGTAAAACTATTGCTGAAGAATATACATCGCTGACTTTTAAAAAACTCCTTGAAGAAGCCACAAGTGGCGAAGCTCTTCTACGGCTTATGGGTCGATTTTTTCAATACTCCGCTGCTTTTGCACCGTGTCAAACTTGTTTGGCTGGATATATTGCTGTTCGCAAAGATTTATTCAACACCTCTAATGAAGTCGGAGTGTTTGCCGATCGAAGTGTTGAAATAGGAGCAGGTATGTTTTTTGGTGCAATTGATGAGTTTGGCGATCGCGAAGCACCTGAACCGCATACCCATCGAGCTTTAGCTCTAGCAACACTCAAAGGTATGGCACAATTTTTCGACTATGATATGTTAGCTCTTAGCAGACTTATATATCAACACGAACCTACCAATGATGCGATCGGTAAGGTTCATCGTAGTGGCGGTATTAACATGGTTGTGGATGAAGCACATCTGTTTCGTGCGATTGGCTTTCATTTGGGAACTGAAGTCTTGGGAGAAGATGAAAACCGTGTTTTAGAAGAGTTTTTTCGCACAAAGCGTCCCGAGCTAACGAGATATTTACAAGAAACAAAAGTGGAGATTGATGGCAAAGTAATTCCGGCTTACTACTGGTTCAGCCGCCACATTGTTGCAGAAGCAGAGCATTTTGATGCCGGAATACAATCTGCTAACCAAGCTCTTCAGTACTATACGGGTTCGGAAGACAAGCAACAAGTCAAGCGTTGGATTCTTGAAGGAGTGCGAGAGATTGCCGTACAGATGTCAGAGTTCATGGCAGAAGTTTCAAAGAACTAGGAACATTCAATTCCCTAGCCAAAGGTCGTACCATTCCAGCCCCACATTGCAGCCCTAGAATCAGCAAACTCTATGTATATTCGATTTTGAGGCACACCCAATGCTCGATCGATTTCCTGGCAAAAATCTTGACTCATTTCCTTAGTTTGTTGTGGCAGCATTGTTCCGATACTCTTTATTTCTACGTAACAAACGGGATCGGTTGTTCCACCAAAAGTCATAGGAATTTCGGTTTCAAAAGCTGTCATGACATAGGATTCTGGTTTACCTGTATGTTTCGCTAACTTAGCTGATAAATTTTTGAGCAGAGTTTCAATTTCAGCTTTTGGGGGAGTTGATACAGAAGTTTGAACTTTGATAAGCGGCATAGGTAAATTTTGGATGCGTGGATTTTGGATTGGGAATTGCTTAATTCTATGAATGTCGAAATAAATGGCTGTGTTCGGGATGATATAAACGAGAACGTCCTGTTGTTTGCGATAAGGCAGGGCTGATGACGTAAAGGGTAGTACGGATAAGTTTTTCTTTATGAGTACACTCTGCCATTTGATTGAGGGGTACAACCACAATTCTCTCATCAGACCATCCCAAACGATAGCAAATGGCCACGGGTGTTTCTACTGAATAGTGTTCTAGTAACTTGGCTTGGGCTTGTTCAACATGACGCGCACTTAGGTACAGGCAAAGGCTCGCTTGATGGGCGGCGAGAGTTGCAAGTTCTTCTGTCGCAGGCACTTCTGTACGTCCGCTGATACGCGTCAGTATAATTGTTTGGACTAAACCGGGAACCGTCAGTTCTAATTTGAGTTTGGCGGCGGCTGCTTGAAAAGCGCTGATACCCGGTATGACTTCAAAAGGAATGTTTGCTTCTGCCAAAAGATTCATTTGTTCGTGAATTGCGCTGTAGAGACTGGGATCGCCGGAATGAAGTCGCACGACAGATTTTTGCGATCGCACCCGTTCTACCATAATTGGTAAAATTTCTTCTAAAGTTTTATTTGCAGTGCGAATAATCTCGGCATCATCTCGACAAAGTTGTAGCATTTGTTGCGGTACTAAAGAATCTGCAAATAAGATGGCATCAGCGGATGAAAGCAATTTTTGTGCTTTAACCGTGAGCAATTCAGGATCTCCAGGACCCGCGCCTACAATATACACTGCTGGTTCTACGGGCATAAGTTTTTTTTCTTCCTTAAAAAGGATAGTAGATTCACGCATAAACAAGCACGCGATCGAGTTTCTAAAAAAAATCTTGGCATTTTTCCGTAGCTTTCCGGATGTACCCCCCTAGCTTAGAAGAATGTATTGGTAGATGCACCCTGGTTAAGCCCTAGAGAATACTCTGGGGCATTTTTTATTTTTGGTCACAGGTCAGGCGTAACGACATCTGGTAGACGCCGTTTAGCTATGTAAAGCCAAGCTAACCCAGCTAACCCAAAAATAATTCCAAGCAGACTGACGATTTGTGCGATTCGCAATGGACCGAACATCAAACTATCCGTCCGAAGACCTTCTATCCAAAAACGCCCCAAACTATATCCTGCTAAATAAACCAAAGATAGCGTACCGATTTTTAGAGAAGGTTTGCCTGATAAACTCCGAAAAAACAATGTTATCAGTAAAGCGAATACTGCTAAATCCCATAAAGATTCATATAAGAAGGTAGGATGGAAGTATTTAAATTCGGCTAATTCTGGAGGACGGCGTTCTGCTGGAATGTAGAGTTTCCAAGGCAGATTGGTAGGGCTGCCAAAAGCTTCTGAGTTAAAGAAATTTCCCCAACGTCCAATGGCCTGACCGAGAATCAATGAAGGAGCAACTAAATCTGCTAATTGCCAAAAAGGTACTCGCTTGAGTTTGGCAAAGATTAACGCTGCTATGACACCACCAATAATGGCTCCATGAATGGCAATACCCCCTTGCCAAATGGCAATGATGCGTTCTGGATGCTGAGCGTACTCCGACCACTCGAACAAAACGTAGTATAATCTTGCGGCAGGAATTGCCCCAAGTACCAACCAGATTGATAAATCGCTAAGCAAATCGGGATTGACATCGCGACGCTTTGCCAAGTACTGAGAAAGGCTAACGCCAATCAAAACGGCTGAAGCAATCAAAAAGCCATACCAACGGATAACCAGTGGTCCTATCTTTACTAGAATGGGGCCTGGTGAAGTAAATTGAAATGCCAAGGGTAAAGTGAAAAAGTCCGGTATCATACAAAAGTACATAAAAGGCAAGAGAATAAAAGTGTGGTTTGAAAAGAGTTGTTGTTGAAACCTGCAGGCATAGAAATGCTTTTTGATTTTATATTTAATTTAAAATGCAGGCATAGAAAACTTCTGGGCAACCCACAGCGTAGATTTTAAGTTGCCGTGGGTTCATGAAGGTACACAAGCAATTAAAAATTCAAAATTCAAAATATGTCAGATATAATCACCTCATCAACGTTGAGGCAGCTGCCATCGTGATTGCCATCTATCCCGGAAGCTTCGACCCTGTTACTCTAGGACATCTTGACATTATCCAACGCGGTTGTCGGTTGTTTGAACGGGTTGTTGTCGCTGTATTGCGGAATCCTAACAAAACCCCTTTGTTTACCGTCCAAAAACGCTTGGAACAGATTCGTCTTGCAACACAACATTTAACTAACGTCGAAGTCGATGCTTTTGATGGTCTGACCGTCAAATATGCCCAAATGCGGGAAGCGCAAGTCCTTCTTCGGGGTTTGAGAGCCATTTCCGACTTTGAGGTAGAGCTTCAGATGGCTCATACTAATAAAACCCTTTCTCACCAAATAGAAACAGTTTTTCTAGCAACATCTAATGAGTATAGTTTTTTAAGTAGTAGTGTTGTAAAAGAGATTGCTAGGTTTGGCGGCTCTATAAATCATCTTGTTCCCCCGCACGTTGCCCTTGATATTTACCAATGCTACGCCCAAAACAACCAAATATCGACCCAAATCACAACGGAGGCAATCCCCTCTCGGAAGAGTACCCCAATGGAATCTCCTACGACGGAGATACTACGCCAACAGGAAGCGTAGATCTTCAGCAGGAACTTAACCGCCTCGAAGAAATGATTCTTTCAGGTTTTAATATTCCGCTAACGCGATGCACGTTGGTGGATGAGGACAAGTTGCTCGACAGGCTCGATTTCATTAGGCTTTCTTTGCCTGAAGCTTTTCAGGAAGCAGCTAATGTCCTTCAAGAAAAGGAAGAAATCCTCCTACAGGCAGAAGAATACGGACAACAAATTGTTGACGCTGCCCAAGCCAAAAGAGCGCAAATTTTGGATGAAAGCGACATTTTGCGACAAGCAGAACGAGAAGCCCAACAACTGCGGCAACAAGTACAACAAGAGTGTGAGGCGATGATGCAAGAGACGCTTGCGGAAATCGATCGCAAACGACGCGCTTGTCAGCAAGAAATTGAGGAAATGCGACGGGCTGCAGTTGCAGAAGCTGAAGCGATCGAACAAGGTGCTGACGAGTACGCTGATAACGTTTTAGAAAATATCGAGCAGCAACTTCAAGAAATGTTACGAATTATTCGCAACGGACGCCAACAACTTTATCCAGATAATAAATCAAATCAACGCAATTCTCTCCCTCCTAAAAAGAAATAGTGCTGGGAGGATATGCCGTAGCACCAAGACCAACCAACAAATTGCTAGTGTTAAAGTAGCTGGCGGAAAAATATTTAGGTCAACTCTTGCAACCAGTTTCAGTTTCAAGAGAGGGAGATTATGTTAACTCGATTAAAAGTTTCTGGATTTAAGAATTTAGTAGATGTCGATGTTCGTTTCGGACCATTTACTTGTGTAGCAGGTGCTAATGGCGTTGGTAAATCTAATTTATTTGATGCTATTCGGTTTTTGAGTGCAATAGCTGATTGTCCTTTGATTGAAGCTGCTTTATCAGTACGCGATGAAGGAGGTAAAACAGCCGATGTACGTAGCTTATTTCATCGCGTTGGTGATGAATATGTGAATGAAATGTCCTTTGAGGCAGAAATGATTGTGCCTTATGAAGGGATCGACGATTTAGGACAAAGGGCAGAAGCTAGTATTACGTTTCTTCGCTACACTATTATACTTGCCTATCGAACAGATGATAGTCTTCGTTCTTTTGGATCGTTAGAAATCTTGAGAGAAGAGTTAGTTCATATTAACCTTAGTGATGCCAAAAAAAATTTACTGTTTCCTCATAATATTGAATGGCGTAAATCTGCTATTAAGGGCAGACGAACTTCATCCTTTATTTCAACTGAAGATGACAAAGGTAAAACTGTCATTAAGTTACATCAAGATGGTATTAAAGGGAAACCGTTACATCGATTAGCAATGAACTTGCCTCGAACTGTACTTTCTGTTGCCAATGCTGCTGAAAGCCCAACAGTATTGTTAGCAATTTGATGAAATCGCAATACGAAATGCCGCAGGAAATCCTCGTGGGAATCAGCCATTACAATTACCACTTATTGCAACACTTGAACAACTACCTAATCCAAAAGACATTCTTCATAAACTTTTGTACGAAGCTAGTGGATTGACAGGTCGGAGACTAAAGCAATTTTCAGTTCACGAACGCGTTTACCGACTAGCAGAACTTATAAATGATTTTTCTCCCTTAAGAGCTTTACCCGCTTTTCAAATATTGGAAGCTGAGATTGCACAAGTTATCCAAGAACAAGGTTGGTAATTTCAATCAATATAACTAACAATAGGTGTATATAGATTACTTAAATGTCTACTACATACGCTCCTCTCATCTCCCCTTATTAACCCTCTCCTAAGAAATCACAAGGTTTCTTACATCCATGAGGGACGATTGCCTCCGGCACGCTTTGCGAACGCTACCTAACAGCTTCTGTCACTCTAGGAAAAGAAAAATAAGAGCCAAATTTTTTACTCTAGACAGGGCGAGCATTTGAGCGTTTATTTTCTAACAAAATGTCTGAAATCAAGATTTTTGGGACAAACTCTTACGCTGTGAGTATTCTAGATTATTCTCTCGCGAAAGTGATAAAAGAGGGTTAAGCTACGCTCTTGTAGCGGTTCGGGAGAAAAGAAAGCCCGCAGGCGCGGGCTTTCTTTTGGAACCTTAGAATTTTATTCCAATGGCAATTTATCTAGTACAAATCTTCATCCTCATCTTCGTCATCATTGCCGTAATCGTCGTCTTCTTCCACGAGGTCATCTTCAGGATCGATCGCAGTTGCATTTGTCAGCAACAAATCATCGTCATCCAAAATGTCCTTATCGGGAGTCCGTCTGAATCCATCTCCTCCTAACGTGGATGGAGGTTCGAGTTGATACGCACGGGCTGTGCGATCGTCCAAAACCATATCGAGTGGATCGTCAACTTCATCCAAGACTCCACTACTCATATCAGTAGAGTAGTCCTCAATTGTACCTGTTTCCTCATAAGCATTGAACCCAGTACCGGCAGGAATCAGACGTCCGATAATCACGTTTTCTTTCAAACCTCGCAGCCAGTCAGATTTACCTTCAATGGCTGCTTCGGTCAAGACCCTTGTTGTTTCTTGGAAGGATGCAGCTGAAATAAAGCTGTCGGTGTTCAAAGATGCTTTGGTGATACCTAGCAACACGGGCGTATACTGTGCTCTTGCACCGCCAGTAATTGCCATAGCTTCGTTGACCTGCTCGATTTGGCGCAATTCCACCAATTCTCCAGGAAGCATTGTCGTATCTCCACCATCATCTACCCGTACTTTGGATGTCATCTGGCGGACAATCACTTCAATGTGTTTGTCAGCAATATCAATACCTTGGGATTGATAAACCGACTGCACTTCGTTCACTAAGAACGTCTGCACTTTTTGCAAGGCGAGACTTGCACAAGCATAAATTCCATCCTCAGAACCGAGATTAAAGAAAATTTCTAGAATTTCGTGAGGATTTGATGGACCGTCAGTAATTGCTTGTCCCGCAGCGACTGTTTGTCCATCTGAGAGAATCAAGTTTTGTCCGGGTCCAATTGGATAATCTGTGACAACACCATTGGACTCAATGATTTTAACAGCGATCGCTTCATCGCCATCACCGTAAACTACCTTGAGTTCTCCAGAACGACGTGCTAAAACACACGCTTCTTTTGGTTTGCGAGCTTCCAGAAGTTCCTCAATCCTCGGCAAACCTTGGATGATGTCTCCAGTTTTAGCTCGTTCAAACACCAACAGCACCAAGTTATCACCGCGCTGTACCAATCCACCGTCATCCACCTGCAACACCGCACCAGCACTGACTCGGTAAGGACGACCAACACGGATAGTCACAGTATAGGAAGTAGGAGCTGCAAGGGAGGCTTCGCCTGCTGTTGCTGCTGCTTCATCTGCCGCTACTTTCTTCACCTGTATAACTTGTCCGGATTCTTCAGCAAAGACTCCAGGAGCAATTTCTGCACCTTCGACGATTAAATCACCGGGTTTTACTTTTGGCACAGTGGTGATGTTATTAATTTTCACCAAATCGCTGTGACGCAGGATCAAACAACGGCGAACGGTTTCCGTTCCTTTTTGTACGCCCCGCACCATACCACCTTCTTTACATAAGATTTGGGTACGTGCAACGACAGCTCCCTGGGCGATGGTTTGTCCATCTTCTACCTCCAGCGCTGTCGTGGTACTACCTTGGGTAGCATCAGCCGTGATGTCGCGACGGATAACTAAGGATTCCAGAATGACCAATTGCAAGCGCTGAATCTCTGGATTGTCGGGATCGTTCAGTAATTCAATATCTGCTGCAAGGGGGGAGGCGTTATGGTCTTGTTCTCCTTCGGTCTCGATTTCCAACACGAGTTGAGTGCGGAGTAATTCTACACCTTCCACGGTCTTGACGCGCTCGGAGTCTTTGTAAGGCAAACGCTGTACGGCTCGCAGTTGAATGGAACGCCCTGTTTGCTGGCTCACTGATGTAGTCGCTGGCACATCTGGGTTGTCTGGTACGGGGAACTCAACAACCGGACGGCTTAAAAGTGCTGGTCCTTCTGGTGATTCTACGTACTCGATATACCGCAACTCGTTCTTCACCTGTCCTAGTAATTCCTCACCAGGTTGAACGAAAGTACCGTCTTTACCCATGACTGCTTCTGGGTCGTCTACCATGAGAAATTCTCCTGGTTTGATGACAACTTCCCTCAAGATGTCATTTTTCTGGGTCACTTCTATCACACCGCTGTTTTGGCAGAAGATGTCTTTCACAACTTCCGTACCAGCTTCTACAAACTGACCGTCTTCCACCATTAGCAAGGAGATATCTTTGTTCACCTCGTGGGTTTCTTCAGGAATCCACAGCAAAGTACCGCCCTGTACGACTTCGTAACCTTGCTTCGCCTTACCCTTTTTCTGAACTTCGACACCCGCGTACTTCAGCAAGCCACCAGTCCTGGTGTGATAGCGATCGTCAATTAACTCCGCTACTACTTGACCGTTTTGAACTTTAGTTCCTGGGGTGGCTCGCAGGTGAAATTCCTGGTTATTGCCAGTTTTCACTAAATAGTTGTTACGACCTTGGCTGGTTTGAGCGGTGACTGTTGCGTTATCTAACACCACCGAAGCAGTGATAATCTCAATTTCCCGCGTTCCCTTACCAGGGGTTGCTTCGGGTAACCGCACCACACCACCGTGCAATGTGGTTAACTTGGTTTCTCCTAAAACCCCATTGCTTTCTATAGTGTCGCCGTTGTTGACAACCAGCTCCGCACCAGGAGGTAAGTTATAAACTTCGCCTGACAGAATCCAAACCAAACCACCTCTTGCGGCTGTTGTAGTGGTATTACCTTGACGGTCGGTTTTTTGTTCTGGAACAACGTCAGCGAACTTCACTTCTCCAGCCAAGTCAGAAGCCACATCTTTCACCGCTTTTTCTGTGTTTGCACGAGTTGTGCGTCCACCAAGAGCGACTTCTGCTAGCAATTGACCTTTCTTAACTTTCTGTCCATCAACTACGTACAGAGTTGAACCTTGGGTAACAGCGATGTCTGTAGAGGAGGCGTTTTCCTTCTGGTCCCCAGTTGCTATTTCCAAAGAAATGTTGCCATTCATTTCTACATACTGGGCGTCTTCTCCGTGGCGGGTGCGGTAGGGTCTGAGACGCAATTTCTTGGAGTAGCGAACAGTACCTTCGCTTTCAGCACGGACTTGTTTTGCAACTTCACCTGAGAATACACCACCTGTGTGGAATGTACGCATTGTCAGCTGAGTACCCGGTTCACCGATACTCTGTGCTGCAATAATACCTACAGCTTCACCCAAATCGACCCATTCTCCATGAGCCAAACTCCAGCCATAGCAGTGTTGGCAAACAGATCTTGCTGCTTCACAGGTGAGTGGCGATCGCACCATAACTTCGGTAATGCCAGATTTTTCTATCTTCTTCGCCAATTCTTCAGAAATAGAAGTATTCCGGGTCGCAATGACTTCACCTGTGGTGGGATGGATAACATCCTCGTTTAGAACCCGTCCAAACAAGCGTGTTGACAGGGAAATTAAGGTTTTACCACCTTCTTTCATCGCCACCAGAGGAATTCCTCTAGTAGTACCGCAATCAATTTCCCGAATAATCACATCCTGAGATACGTCCACCAGACGGCGGGTAAGATAACCAGAGTCCGCCGTCCGCAGTGCTGTATCTACCAGTCCTTTTCTCGCACCGTAAGAAGAAATAATGTATTCTGTTACGGTCAGCCCTTCACGGAAATTTGTTTTAATAGGCTGGTCAATAATTTCCCCTTGAGGATCAGCCATCAATCCCCGCATTCCCACCAATTGGCGCACCTGGGAAATATTACCCCGTGCTCCAGAGAATGCCATCATGTATACAGAGTTGAGGGGGTTTGTTTTCTTAAAGTAGTTGACGACTTCATCTTTAAGCGCTTCACTCGTACCGTTCCAAGTATCAATTACTTTTTGGAACCGTTCTACTTCCGTAATTTCACCCCGTTGATAGCGTTCTTCAGTGGCTCGAATTTCTGCTTCTGCAGCTTCCAAAAGTTCTTTTTTAGAAGGTGGAACCATCAAATCATCAACACTAATGGAAACCCCTGCTTTTGTTGCATAGCGGAAACCCAAATCCTTTAATTTGTCCGCCATCATTGCCGTCCGCGCCGTACCGTAGTTAATGAAAGCCCAAGAAATCAGGTTTCTCAGTTGACCCTTGTCAACTACGCGGTTCCGGAAAATCATTTTTTCTGTCATAGTCAATGAATTATGAATTATGAATTATGAATTATGAATTATGAAGTTTGAATTTATGAAGTTTGAATTATGAATTCAGGTTTTATCATTCATAATTTTTTCATCATTCAGCATTCATAATTCATCATTTTCTTAGCTTGCCAGTGCTTCTTGAATCGCTTTATTGTAAATAACGCGACCTGGAGTTGTCCGAATATACTGAGAAATCATCTCACCTTGAGCATCTTCTCGGACGCGGCGGAACTTATACATTAACGTGCGAGTTCCATCTTCGTTCGTTGTCACTTCTACTGGTTCTGTATCTGCTTCACCAGACTCTACTTCGCCATCAAACCTTACATAGATATAAGCGTGCAGTTCCACTTGCTTCTGGTCGTAAGCCATAATGACATCATCTAAAGAAGCAAAGTAGCGTCCTGCGCCTTTTTTGGCGTTGGGATTTTCTGCTGTTAAGTAATACGCTCCCAAAACCATGTCTTGGCTGGGTGTAATAATTGGCTTACCAGTCGCTGGTGACAAAACGTTATTAGATGCCAACATCAGTAGCCGCGCTTCTGCTTGAGATTCCAAAGACAATGGTACGTGTACCGCCATTTGGTCACCATCAAAGTCAGCATTAAACGCCGGACACACAAGTGGGTGCAATTGAATCGCCCTTCCTTCCACCAAAATTGGTTCAAACGCTTGGATACCCAAACGGTGTAGTGTTGGCGCACGGTTAAGCAAGACGGGGTGTCCTTCAATCACTTCTTCCAAAACATCCCAAACGCTGGGATCGGAACGAGAAATTAGCTTTTTCGCAGCTTTGATGTTATTCACCATACCGCTCTTAATCAGTCGATGGATAACAAACGGTTGGAATAACTCAATTGCCATTTCTCTAGGCAAACCGCACTGGTGAATGTGGAGTTTTGGTCCTACCACAATGACCGAACGTCCGGAGTAGTCAACCCGTTTACCCAACAAGTTTTGACGGAAACGACCTTGCTTACCTTCAATAATGTCGGATAGAGATTTTAGCGGTCTGTTATTTGCTCCAACAACGGTGCGTCCCCGACGACCGTTATCAATCAAAGCATCCACTGCTTCTTGCAGCATTCGCTTTTCGTTCCGAACAATAATTTCTGGAGCTAAAATTTCCTGCAAACGAGCGAGACGGTTGTTGCGGTTGATAACTCGACGATAAAGGTCGTTCAAGTCGCTGGTTGCAAATCGTCCACCATCAAGCTGTACCATTGGGCGCAAGTCTGGAGGGATCACGGGGATCACCGTCATGACCATCCATTCTGGTTTAGAACCAGTTGCAATAAAGTTGTCAATAACCCTTAAGCGCTTAATTAACTTTGCTCGCTTTTGTCCTTTAGCTGTAGTAATTTCTTCTCGCAAAGATTCCGCTTCTTGCTCTAAGTTAATATCCGCAAGCAACCGCAAAAGCGCTTCCGCACCAATACCTACCTCTACCCCAGAGAGGGTAGAATCTTCAGCATAAATTTGGTCTTCTATTTCCAACCACTGGTCTTCACTTAGAAGTTGTTTGTAACTTAAAGTTTCTGCATTCCCTTGATTGAGAACAACGTAGGAGTTGAAATAAACAATTTGTTCTACATCCCGCAAAGGCATATCTAGCAGGATAGCGATATAGCTGGGAATCCCTTTAAGATACCAAACGTGAGCGACTGGAGCAGCGAGCTTAATATAGCCCATGCGGTGGCGGCGCACGCGAGATTCAGTAACTTCTACACCGCAACGTTCGCACACGATTCCACGGTGACGGACTCTCTTATATTTTCCGCAGTGACATTCCCAATCTTTCGCCGGACCAAAAATTCGCTCGCAGAACAAGCCATCCATCTCTGGCTTTAAAGTCCGGTAATTTATTGTCTCTGGCTTGGTCACTTCACCTACGACTTGACCGTTAGGTAGAGTTCTTTCACCCCAAGCTCGAATCCGTTCGGGGGAAGCCAACCCAATTTTAACATAGTCAAACTGATTGTTTTGTGCTGCTCTCATTTGAATGATGAATTATAAATTATGAATTATGAATTGAGAGTTATGAATGATGAATGATGAATTATGAATTGAATATTTCATCATTCATCATTCATCGTTCATAATTTTTACTCTTCGTCGTCCATTGAATCGCGGGAGAGAGATTCGTAGGTTGGACGTGGGGGTGTGCGACGGTTTCCTTGGTCTGCCATTAAGTCAACTTCCACATCCAAGGAACTGCCATCTGTTTGTGTTTCCACTTTGTGAACGGCAATGTCCAATCCCAGCGATTGCAGCTCTCGCATCAAAACTTTGAAGGATTCTGGTGTACCGGGTCGCGGAATTGCTTTTCCTTTAACGATCGCGTTCAATGCTTCATTTCGTCCCTGCATGTCATCTGACTTCACAGTCAGCAATTCTTGCAAGGTGTAAGCCGCACCAAACGCTTCCAATGCCCACACCTCCATTTCTCCAAATCGCTGACCGCCTTGCTGTGCTTTACCACCCAGAGGCTGTTGTGTCACCAAGGAGTAAGGTCCAGTGGAGCGGGCGTGAATCTTGTCGTCTACTAAGTGAACCAGCTTGAGCATGTAAGCCACGCCTATGGTGATCGGTCTGTCAAAAGGTTCGCCAGTCCGACCGTCGTACACGGTGATTTTGCCCGGATTGTCTGGGTTGTAAACCCAAGTTTTCCCTGTTTCGTCCCGTGCTTCTTGTAACTTGCCATGAACGATGCTGCGGGATGATTCTTCTCCGTACATTTCATCAAAAGGAGTCAGCTTAAACCTCACACCCAAATTGTGACCCGCCCAACCCAACAGACACTCAAACACTTGTCCGACGTTCATCCGGCTGGGTACGCCAAGAGGGTTGAGAACAATATCTACAGGAGAACCATCTGGCAAGTAAGGCATATCTTCTACGGGCAGAATTTTGGAAATAATTCCTTTATTTCCGTGGCGTCCCGCCATTTTGTCGCCCACTTGGATTTTCCGCTTTTGAGCGACGTACACTCGCACCACCATATTTGCCCCTGGTGGTAACTCATCCCCTTGTTCGCGAGTGAACAAGCGCACGTCTACAACACGTCCCTTTTCACCGTTGGGAACTCGCAGGGAGTTATCTCTCACATCCCGTGCTTTTTCCCCGAAGATTGCCCGCAGGAGTTTTTCTTCCGGAGGCTGGTCTGATTCCCCTTTCGGAGTCACTTTCCCAACTAAGATGTCTCCAGATTCCACCCACGCCCCAATGCGAATGATCCCCTGTTCGTCTAACTGACGCAACGCATCTTCACCAACGTTGGGAATTTCGCGAGTGATTTCTTCCGGACCGAGTTTGGTTTGTCTTGCCTCAATTTCATATTTTTCAATGTGAATTGAGGTATAAATATCATCCTGCACCAGTCGCTCGGAAATCAAAATGGCGTCTTCGTAGTTGTATCCTTCCCAAGGCATATATGCAACGACAATATTTTGTCCGAGCGCCAATTCACCACCTTCGGTGGAAGAACCGTCAGCCAAAACCTGACCCGCGACAACTCTTTCCCCCATATAAACCAGAGGTTTCTGGTTGAGACAAGTATCTTGGTTGGAACGCTGGTACTTGGAAATTGTGTACTCTATTTCCAATCCTTTGGAACTGTTGTTGCTCTGGCGGTGACCGATCGCTGCCAGTTGAGAGGGATCGCTGACCCGCACCCGAATTTTATTGGCATCAACATAAACCACTTCACCATCAGTGCGGGAGACGATCACCATACCTGAGTCTCTCGCGCCCTGAGCTTCCAAACCCGTTCCTACCAGCGGTCGTTCTGGTTTGAGCAATGGTACTGCTTGGCGTTGCATGTTCGATCCCATCAGAGCGCGGTTTGCGTCATCGTGCTCTAGGAACGGAATCATACTCGTAGCAACCGACACAATCTGTACGGGGGAAACGGCTACGTAGTCTACTTGCTCTGGTGTGGTGGAAGAAAATTCCTGACGGTAGCGTACCGTGACGGTGGGTCCTAGAATGTTGCCATTTTCATCAAGGGGGAGGTCACCTGCAGCCACCCTGAGATCGTCTTCTTCATCGGCTGTCATGTATACCGCCGGCAGATCGAACCGTACCTTACCGTTCTCTACTCTTCGGAAAGGAGTTTCTAAGAAACCGTACAAGTTAACGCGAGCATGGGTTGCCAAAGAACCAATCAAACCAGCGTTTGGACCTTCTGGCGTTTCCACCGGACAAATGCGTCCGTAGTGTGATGGGTGAATGTCTCGCACCGCAAAGCCCGCACGTTCGCGAGTCAAACCGCCAGGACCCAAGGCTGACAAACGCCGCTTGTGGGTCAGTTCCGCCAGAGGGTTGGTTTGATCCATGAACTGAGACAATTGCGAGGAGCCAAAGAATTCTTTAATGGCTGCTACTAAGGGTTTGGGGTTCACCAAAGAAGCGGGTGTCAGTGATTCTGCATCCGATACGGTCATTCTTTCCCGAATAATCCTCTCCAAGCGGTTTAAACCCACCCGCACTTGGTTTTGCAGCAATTCGCCCACGCTTCTTACCCGACGGTTACCTAAATGGTCGATATCATCGGTACTACCAATGTCAAACTCCAAGTTAATTAAGTAATCAACCGCCGCCAAAATATCTTGGGGTGTCAGAACGCGTATGGGTTCTGGGACTTGCAAACCCAATTTCTTATTGAGCTTGTAGCGTCCTACTCGACCCAGGTCATAGCGTTTGGCATCAAAAAAGCGCGAATCTAATAACTGTTGTCCCCCCAATACTGTGGGTGGTTCTCCGGGTCGGAGTTTGCGATACAACTCCATCAAGGCTTCTTCTTCTGAGAATTGCCCTTCTTTTTCAATGGTTTTTTGGAAGTACTCTGGGTGACGCAAGGCGTCAAAAATTTCGTTGTCTGATAATCCCAAAGCTTTGAGAAGGACCTGCGCTGACAGTTTGCGGGTTTTATCGATTCTTACCCACACCAAGTCATTACGGTCTGTTTCAAATTTCAGCCATGCGCCTCTATTGGGGATTAAGCTAGCTGAGTAGGTACGGCGACCGTTTTTATCAATTTCTGATTTGTAGTAAACCCCAGGGCTTCTGACTATCTGGTTTACAATGACTCGTTCGGCACCGTTAATAATGAAGGTACCTCTGTCTGTCATCAAAGGCAAATCTCCGATAAAGACTTCTTGCTCTTTGATTTCTCCGGTTTCTTTGTTAATCAAACGGGTTGGTACATACATTTGTACTGCGTAGGTACTATCCCGCCGTTTTGCTTCTTCAACACTGTACTTGGGCTCTTTGAGCTTGTAGTTATGACCTAAAAAGTGCAGCTCTAGTTTGCCTGTATAGTCTGTAATAGGACTAAAAGAGTTGAGTTCTTCTATCAACCCTTCTTCTAGAAACCAGCGAAAACTAGCTCGCTGAATTTCTATCAAGTCGGGTAGCATAAAGGCGGGTTCCATCATTGATTCGTTAGTCATGCCTCTACCTTTGTCAACTAATTTTTACTTCAATTACGTGTGTGGGAACTTCTCCTCATACCACCTGCAACTCTTGTAGATGCGGGCAAATGGAGCAATTAGAGCCGGAAAGTCACAGTTTGGCAGGAGCGTATTTGCCCCTTTTGGGGAAAAGCTGCCAAATCAACGCCTGTGCTTATCTTCATTTCGACAAGATGAATAGTGTAAATTTTTTTAAGCTGTTTGGCTTTTCTCACTTCCCCCTCCAAAAAGCGCGTCTTTTTACTAAAGCCAAGTTTTTACGCTCCGGGTTTTTCCGAAACAGAATATCTTCAACAACAATGGGACAATGGCATTTAGTGCTCAGTAGATAAGAATCTACTGAGCCCGATTGCTATTGGTATAGCGTTGTTTTGGCGGGTGTCGAGCCCTGGGCAATTTTCATTTAACAATAGGTATTTCTATAGCCGCTTATTCAGAAAAAAGATAGGTTAGCCTTATCAGAAAGGGTTTGTCATTGAATCGGAGCATCCGCTTGTAGAGATATGAAGGATGGTAAGTGTGAATAATGAAGCAACTTGTGTAATTGTAATTGATTTGTTGCTTCTTTAATCATTATGACGCACGCAAAGTGATTTTGGAGGAATTAATATTAACACATTTTTTGCCCTCCGCTACTTTTGGCGTTGCCATTCTTCGTTGCGTTGTTCAAAGCCAAGGTAACCTTTATAGTGTTAAGCCAAACAATTCACAGGCATTGCGGGTGGTTAGAGAGGCGATCTCTGAAAGTGTTTCCCCTCGTAATTTGGCGACTTGCTCCGCTACATACCGGACGTAAGCAGGCTCGTTGCGCCTTTCGCCCCGTTTGGGAACGGGAGCAAGGAAGGGACAATCTGTTTCCACTAGCAGGCGATCGCTCCTCACCATTGCGGCAGATTCCTGTATCTGTTTCGCGTTTTTGAAGGTAACCGTTCCACTAAAGCTAATGTAGAAACCCAAATCAAGAAACCATTGCGTTTCTTCTGGGTTTCCACCCCAACAGTGCATGACTCCCCGAACACTATCTCCTTTAATGTTTTTCCATTTTTGCAGCACCTGTTTGAGTTCGGACGCTGCATCCCGACAGTGGACAATCACCGGCAATTTGAGTTCCGTTGCAATTTCCAACTGAGTCTCAAAAGCTATCAACTGTTGCTCGTAGTTCGTTGCCTTGTAAAAATCCAGCCCGGTTTCCCCAATCGCTACCACTTTGGAATCAGAACGAGCCCATGAGAAAATCTCAACGGATGTTTTCTCATTCCACTGTTCTGCATCTAGAGGATGCAATCCCACAGCATAACTGACCTCGGGAAAGCGATGAGCTATGGCTTGGATACCGGAGAACTCCGATGGCTCTACACACGAATGTATCAGATGTACTACACCAGCTGCTTGCCATCGTTCGCGCACTGCTTCTATATCGGACTGAAAAACGTCAAAGTTAATGTGAACGTGGGTGTCAATCAGCTGCATTGTTTGTCCTTTGTCATTTGTTCGATGTACGAGCGTCATTTGTACGAGTGTCATTTGTAAAGACTAATGACCTTTTGACCAATGACTCATGACTTCTTGACTTATGACCTCTTGACTACTGTACAGCTGCTGCGGGTTGTGAGTTAGCTTTCAGCCTTTGCGCTAGTTTGGATTTTTTTCTCGCTCCATTGTTAGGATGGAGAACACCACGCTTTACAGCTTTGTCTATTTTGCTGTAGGCTTCCGACATATGCTTGAGAACTTCTTGCTTCTGTTCCGCCGTCGGATTAGCTGCATAGGTGTCAACAGCAGCAAAATATTTTTTCATCAGCGTCTTCACTGCTGATTTATAAGATTTATTACGCAGTCGGTTGCGTTCTGCGATTTTGGCACGCTTGAGAGCAGACTTTGTATTCGCCACAGTCAGTTCCAGAAAGAATATCTAAATATTTACACACACTACTAGGCTTACTAATATAGCATCTCCATTGCCAATATTGAGAACTAAATGAAAAATTTTTTAAAAAAACTTTTCATTTAACCTCCTCGGTTCTTGTAGGCTCTCAATCCCTGCCATTTTTGGGAGAGTTGTGGCTCTACTAGAAATTCCAATCGGAGAGCTAAATTTTGTAAGCCATCAACATTATGGCAAAGAGTCGCGCTAGAGCAAAATACTGACTCTAACTTTGGCAAACACATTTGGAAGTAGGAACGGTAGTGCCCCGCTACTGAGCGGACATCTATATTATAACAACATATAAATAAGCAGTGCTTTAGTACTACTACAAATTGGTCGGAAAACCGTAAGCTTTATAGCTGTTGAGAGATTGAGGGCTTTAGACTGGCAGTCGAAGGTGTTCGTTGCAAGGTACGACAAATAATCCTATCTGGGGTGAGAGTTTAACCTGAGCAGTGTGCAGCTTTCTGGTTAGGGAGACAATATATTATAGATTCTTGCAAAATTTTATAGGGATTGGCAATCATGAACTTGGTGCAATTATTTTGTATTAAAAATTACAACACCCTGTAGAGAAACTAAAAATCTAGTACACCACAGCGGAAATAACCATACCATTAAGTATTTGAGACAAAAGCTTCATCATTACATAAGAGTTTGGATCGCAACAACCATACCACCCGTCACTTGACCTGCGCTGGTGCAACCTCGTTCCCCCATGAACAGCACAGCTTTGAGACAGCCCTCTTTAAAATTACTGTGTATATAACTGAAGGAGATGATTCTGCTGCACGCGCACGTCTAAGCGGAATTTATGAGCAGGGGGGAAAGAATCACAGACTCATTGACCGATTAATTTCTACCCAACAAATTAACCTAGATGGGCTACTACGTTTTGTTTCGGGTTAGATAGATTTAACGTTGTTATGAAAATCGCGATTTGGGAGAAGGTGCTGATACTTACTGCTTCCTCGTTCCCAAACTCTACCTGGGAATGCACTACAGGAGCCGGAGCCTCCCTACAATTCAGTCGAGGCTGAGCCTCAAGCGATGTATTCCCAGACACAAACAGGGAACAAGGTTTTCGGGCTGGCATTTTTGTCAATGAACACAGTACTTTCGAGCCGCATCAACCAGCAACGTTTTCGGGCTGGCATTTTTGTAAGTACTTCCGAGCCGCATCAACCAGCGCTGCAATATCCTCTTCTGTTGTACTAAAAGCAGTTACCAATCTTACTGTTTTGGAATCTTCACCATCCCAACGATAAAATTTAAAGCCATCCGCTAAAAGATTGACAATAACTTGCTCTGGCATTTGAACAAATATCTCATTGGCTTCCACAGGATGACAAAGAGTCATAATTTTTGACAGTGCTGTTAACTTTGCGGCTAAATCCTTTGCCATCTGATTGGCACGTGCAGCATTCCTCAACCACAAATCATTTCTGATGTAAGCTTCTAACTGCACGGACAAAAACTGCATTTTAGAAAATAGATGTCCGCTACGCTTGCGACGGTAGCTAAAGCTATGAGCTAAATCGCGATTGAAAAAGACAACGGCTTCTGCTGCCATGGCTCCATTTTTGGTTGCACCGAAGGACAACACATCAACTCCAGCACGCCAAGTTATATCTGCGGGAGTACATCCTAAGGTGACAACGGCGTTAGCAAAACGCGCACCGTCCATGTGAAGTGTCAACCCGCGAGAGTGCGCCACTTGAGCAATTTGCTCGACTTCTTGAATACTGTATACCGTACCGGCTTCACTTGCTTGAGACAAGCTGACAGCGGCAGGTTGAACGTGATGTACTACACCGATACCAGCACGAGCGATCGCACTTGCTAAATCTTTGGGGTTTATTTTGCCATTTTCTCCTTGCAGGGTTAGTAATTTTGCTCCACTCGTAAAAAATTCAGGAGCACCGCACTCATCACAATGAATATGAGATTGATGGTGGCAGTAAATTGCTCCATAAGGTTCTGACATAACTGATAGAGCAAGTGCATTGGCAGCCGTACCTGTGGCTACAGGAAATACCAGTACCTCTGTCTCAAATAATTCGGAAAATAGATTATTTAAGTATAGAGTGCGATCGTCGTTACCATAAGGCATAGCAACTCCATGATTGCATTCCACGAGCGCTGCCATAATTTCTGGGGATACCCCGACAACATTATCACTACAAAAGTTCATGAGCGACATAATGCAAACATATATTTCTCATGGTAGCTAAATTCCTATGTAACGACGGATCGTGCAGCGATCGCTAAAATCGACATATTCCTCTGCCTTACCGTCTATCTCATAAGTAAGGCGGTGCCTTCTGAGCGATTTCTCTCAGGAGGTAAACGGGGTATCAGATAATAGTCTTAGGAATCAACCTTGTTGAGATTGACTTATGGCAGATGAAACAAATATTCCTTCTTTAAAGAGTTTGGAATATATTCCCTATATAGACGATTGCGGTCAACTACCCGAACAGTTGCAAGGCAAAATCGGAGTGTATGCAATTTACGACCGAGAACACGTGCTGCAATTTGTAGGATATTCCCGTGATGTTTATCTCAGTCTGAGACAGCATTTAGTCAGGCAACCCCAGAACTGCTATTGGGTAAAAGCCCAAACCATCGAACGTCCAAGTCGAACTCTGCTGGAAAATATCGAGAAGGCTTGGATCGCGGAAAATGGCTGTATCCCCTCGGGTAATACAGACAACAAGGAGAAATGGACGAATCCAATTGATGTAAGAGCGGTTATGACGCCTGAAGAGAAAACTCATTATGAAAATCCTCTAAATGATGAGTTGACGCAAACTAAAATTATCAAAAATGTGGCACGGCGAGTAGAGGCTGAAATCTCAACCCTTCTAGAAGCACGTGGTTTGCAAGCACAAATTCGTTTTAATCCAAAGTTAAAAGAAGATGGTTTGCTGGATTTAAAATAAGTTTGTTTTACATATAAAAGTGTGGGGTTTCTCCCCCCATACCCTATCTAAAACTCTTTATTTTTATTATTAAATGGGTGTAATTTAATTGTAAAAGTGTGGGGTTTCTCCCCTCACTCCCTGTTTAAATCTCGTGACCCTTTCTCTTATTTTATAAGCCTTCCATCAGATATGGGGGTGTGGGGAGAAACCCCTTTCTTTTATTGGTAACTCTTTCTTTTTTTCAACAAATTTCTTTTGGCATTTTGGCAACCAGACGAATTTTTAGGTTAGTATTGTGAGTGTTAATACGTTCTTGCACCAACAAACGCATCACACAAGGCTAGAAGCTCCTCTTTTTGGTTTGCGATCGGTTTTAATACTACTCCAGTGCCAACCGCTACGCCTTTGTGTTGTTCGTAACCCAGGTGATGAACCTGGGTTTTTTCTTTCTACATCAATAACTTTGTGGAAATTAACTAGCACCAATGACAATTTTTTGTTATAAATGTTCCTTCTTTCCTGTTCTCGTTTTTAACGAATGTAAATGTAAGTGAGAAATTTAGATACTCGGGTAGCATCGTATGAATATGAGTGATGAACGCGGTAGTGGCAGACTCCACTGCAAAATTTTGGAATCAGCAACACAAAATTTCACAAATAAAATTGAGGCTGTAATATCTGCAACTGAGACTGTTCAACAGGCTCTAAGTGCTAGATTTACTGGCTTTTTGAATCAATTGACTTGTTTGACATCATCGATAGATATTTTGCAAATGTGGGTTGAGACCCCTCTGCCTTTCGCAAACATCTCGGTTTAGAATGGTGTTAATAAGTTAGCTGGAGCGACTGGATTTGCAGATTGCCATACATATATCATGTTTGCATTTCGTCAATCAATACTTAACTTTTGGTTGATTGAACCTTTCGAGTCATAGATAGTGACTCGTCACCGCCTTGGAAAAGCTCAAAATTCAAGACAATCCATTCAAAGATTCTATTTTGTAATTTTGAAATTTGAATTTTGGACTTGACCGTAGAAGAATTTAAAGCCTAGAGACGAAATCGAAGTTTATTTCCAGCAGAGCTTTTATAAAAGCTATTGCAAGCTTTGACTTCAAAGTTGTCTTTTGTTTCAGTTCTTCAGTTAGTTCATTTTTATTAACACTTTAGCAATTCAACTATAGTGTTTTACGTTAACTTAATGACTTCCACGTAAAGTGTAAGCAAAATAACAAAAAGGTAGTCACCGAAAGGTCACACCTGTATGTTGATATCTGCCTTTTTTTCAGGTTTTATTTCAGCGAATTGCATCTCACCGTGAACTCAGGTTCTGCAACTCGAACTAGTTATTCCAATAACGTAAACTGGAATCTCTGCGTGTCAGGCGATTCGGCTTCAGCCGTTAAGCCTACGGCTTATCGCTTTTTGACAATGTAGCGACACGAAATGCTTTCGTCTTACTGTTAGCGAAGGTGTGTATAGATGCGTTAACACAGACGTGCTTGTAGTGGGTCAACACTCCAGCAGGCAAGGCATAGGGAATAATTTTGTGTTTCGTACATGATGAGCTAAAGCTTGCTTGTCCGCAAAAACATACCATTTTGGATTTTAGATTTTACCGAAAGCTGCTAGGAGAAGCCAGTACAGCAAACGGGTTTCCCATCGCAGGCGAGTGGTGAGTCCAGTCCTGTAGGAAGGTCTTTCTTCAAAACAAACCAACAGACATGAGAAAACTTCACTAAGGCGAGATCTCATCCAACTATACGATTTCATTCTTTTTTCAAACTGGTGTAACAATTACCGTTTTTATTTAACGCAATCAATTAAGGAGGTTTAAAGTGTTGAATCGACAAACTAAAGGTTACCGCACAGCGCTAGCACCTTGGATCGTTATTCGTTTGGTTTCTCCCACACAACAAACTATTGTAGGTCGATTCCGCAGCCGCAGTGATGCTGACGGTCACTTGGCAGTCTTGCGTCGGCTCATGCCAGATGCTGAATTACAAGTGATTTTTGATATGGAACGAGATTAATTGAATGCGTGGATTTTGGATGTGTGGATTTTAGATTAGTGATGAGTTATTAAGACTGCTTCCTTGTCTCCCTTGTTCTCCAAGTCTTCTTTGTCCCTCTGTCGGGCTATGTGCAGCGCAAAAACTTTTGTTTCACTCCCATGCACCAAACGCCGTATAATTGACCAATGAGTAACAAGCCTTTTTCCGTCATTCCTTCCTGCGTTTGGAGCCGTCCCATTGGTTTAGGCTGGGATACTCCATACAGAGTCCGCTACGCAAGCAATATTGACGATGGTCCATGGCACGGAATGCCTCTTGGTGGCTTTGGTGCAGGGTGTATTGGTCGCTCCTCACGAGGAGATTTCAATCTGTGGCACATTGATGGTGGCGAACACGTATTCAAATATATTCCCGCCTGTCAATTTAGCTTGTTCGAGTCAGATAATTCTTCCTCAAAAGCTTATGCCTTGTGTACGCAAGCACCAGAGGATGGCAGTCTTTCAGCTTGGCAGTGGTACCCAGCAAGTGGAGAAGGTGGAGAAAATCCCAAATCCCAAATCCCAAATCCCAAATCCCAAATTCACTCAACAGGAAGCTATCACGCGTTATATCCCCGCAGTTGGTTTGTTTATGAAGGAGTGTTTCAAGCACAACTAACTTGCGAGCAATTCTCTCCTATTTGGGCTCATAACTACAAGGAAACAAGTTATCCGGTAGCAGTGTTCGTCTGGACTGCACAAAATCCCACAAATGCATCGATTACGCTCAGCATAATGTTGAGTTGGCAAAATATGGTGGGTTGGTTTACCAACGCCCTAAAATCTCCAGAAGTCAGGGTGAGGGATGATGGCAGTCCAGTTTACGAGTATCGCTCGCGTTTGTATGAAAGTCAAGGTAACTTTAACCAACTTGTAGAACAGGGTGAATATATCGGTTGTTTGATGAGTCGGGTGAATAGTGGTAAATCTTTACAGGAAGGTGATGGACAGTGGTGTATCGCCACTCAAAAACATCCAAAGGTAGAAGCGTATTACAACACTCGCTGGAATCCAACGGGGACGGGTGAGGAAATATGGCAAAGCTTTGCTCAAAATGGTTCTTTGTCTAATTCCACAGATGAAACTCCGATCGCTGAGGGCGAACAGCTTGGGGTTGCCCTTGCTCTTCGGTTCACTCTTCAACCAGGGGAAATTCTAAAACTTCCTTTCGTCCTAGCTTGGGATTTTCCTGTAACAGAATTTGCAGAGGGAATTATATCTTACCGCAGATATACGGATTATTTTGGTCTTAACGGTGATAATGCTTGGGCGATCGCATCGACTGCCTTAGTAGAATATGAAACTTGGCAAGCACAAATTCACGCATGGCAAACGCCTATTATTGAGCGTCAAGACTTGCCCGATTGGTTCAAAATGGCTCTTTTCAACGAGCTTTACGATCTCACAAGTGGTGGAACTCTCTGGAGTTCCGCCTCAAAAAACGACCCGATCGGACAGTTTGCCGTACTCGAATGTTTGGACTATCGGTGGTATGAAAGTTTAGATGTACGGCTGTACGGTTCTTTTGCCCTACTGATACTGTTTCCAGAATTAGAAAAGGCAGTGATGCGGGCTTTTGCACGAGCAATTCCCAAAAGTGACAGTACTCCCCGTGTCATTGGATACTATTACACTATTGGTGCAGAAAGTCCAATGGCAGTCCGGAAAGTTCAAGGTGCAACACCTCACGATTTGGGCGCACCAAACGAGCACGTTTGGGAAAAGACCAATTACACGAGTTATCAAGATTGCAACTTGTGGAAGGATTTAGGTAGCGATTTTGTTTTACAGGTATACCGAGACTTTCTCTTAACAGGTGCTAATGATGTGGAATTCTTAGCGGACTGTTGGAACGCTATCGTCCAAACCTTGGACTATCTCAAAACATTTGACAAAGATGGAGATGGCATTCCTGAGAATTCCGGCGCACCCGACCAAACTTTTGATGACTGGCGTTTGCAAGGAGTGAGTGCTTACTGTGGTGGATTGTGGTTGGCTGCATTAGAAGCTGCGATCGCGATTTGCGACATTTTAGCCGACACTCAAGACAATGCTGCCCTTCAAAAATCCATCTATGAAGCTTGGTTAAAACAATCTCGCCCTGTTTACCAAGAAAAACTTTGGAACGGGCAATATTATCAGCTCGACACTCAGAGCGGTTCTGATGTCGTTATGGCAGACCAACTTTGCGGACAATTTTACGCTCGCTTGTTGGGGTTACCAGACATCGTACCACCAGATTGTGCTGCATCTGCCTTGAAAACAGTCTACGAAGCCTGCTTTCTCAAGTTCCATAACGGTCAATTTGGGGCTGCTAACGGTCTTCGTCCTGATGGTTCGCCAGAGAATCCTCAAGCCACCCATCCCTTGGAGGTTTGGACGGGAATCAATTTTGGATTAGCCGCATTTCTCGTGCAAATGGGCATGAAGGATGAAGCATTTCAATTAACACAAGCTGTAGTTAGCCAAATTTACAATAACGGGCTGCAATTCCGAACTCCTGAAGCTATTACATCTGTCGGAACCTTCCGCGCTTGCGTTTACCTTCGGGCAATGGCAATTTGGGCAGTTTATTTGGCAGCGACTGGGGCGTAGAAAACCCCTCCGCAATGCCGAACGAACTTGCCATCGATCCCTAATTTCTTCCCCAACCTCTAGCAAATCATATTTCCCTGTCGTATAATATTTTTTTCGGTTGTTACATATTTTCCGGAATTCTACTATTAACCTCTGAAAAAAGATTTCGTGGAGGATCGTGCAATAACTTTAGAGAATCCCTAGTTTTAAAGACTTGGGGATAGAATATCCTTTTTTTTGTTGAATTGCTTGTATTTTTTACTACAATTTAGAACCCATAGCACAAATTCATGCTAATACATCACTCTTTTTTAACTTACCACCTTTTTTTAACGCAAAATCTTCACAAAAACGTTAAGGATTTTGCAGATTTAATCAAAAATTTATTTTTCTCTCCTCAAGCTTAAAAATTGTCAAAACACATTAAATCTGCTGAGTCAGAATCTTTGAGGAGAATCACGTGGACGAATATCAATGAAAGAACAGGTAAATTTTTGATAAAGCGCAATCAGTCTATTGACGACATTAGGTGAAGTTTTATAAGAATGCATTACTAGGGTTGTCAGTGGAAGACTTATCAAACTCTTTATTATGCAACTAACCACTTTGAACAAAGTGAACAAGCTTATCCAGACATCAGAGATAGAACGATGAACTCTTTTTCGTCGTTAAGAGTGCAAAAATCAATTAATACTAGTCAACATTTATCTCCAATGTCAAGTACCGTTATCCTTAACTGCTTGAAACTCATTGCGGGAGATTCCAGTCTAGTATCAGATTTCAGTAAAATTTGGGTTGTTCGCGAGTTTCAGTTAGGTGACGATTTAATTATCGGTAGCCCGGATAACAACTTTGATAATACAAGGGATTTTCTTTACTTAATTTGTCAAGGTCGAGTCCGTCTCCTTGCTTATGACAAAACTCTCAAGCGTTTAGTGTCAACTCAGTTACTGTTACCACAACAAACTTTTGGTGCAGACTGTTTGTTCTGCAATGAACCTCTCCCCTATCAAGCTACAGCAGCCAGTGCTGGTTATGTAGCTCAAGTCAAAGTTTCCGATGTTGTTCCGTGGTTGGAGCACTTTCCCAACCTGCAAACCAATTTAGAACGCTCTACTCACGAGCGTCAAGTATTAATTTTTTTCAAAACTTGTACTGAGTTACGCTCTCAAAAAAGTCACAATATACAGCAATTGCTGCCCTACATAGAACAAAAGAAGCTAGATGCTGGTTCTCTTTTGGAAGAGACGACTCCAGGAAGAAATGGGCGCTTTTGGCTTTTCAGTGGAGCAATCAAAACCCAGAGTGCAGAAGCTTATCCACCCGTTGTAGGAGAAAGTTGGGGATATCCCAATACCGAGCCTCTCGCTTGGAGTGCTGACACAGATATCTTGCTCTACTACCTTCCAACAAAGCACTGGGAATTGGTTATGACCATCGGGTCTGATTTATGCAAACTAAAGGAAGAAGGTAGGGAGATAGGGGAGACAAGGGAGACAAGGGAGACAGGGGAGACAAGGGAGATAAGGGATATAGGGGAGACATCCGCCTATCCCCGCTCGCTCCTTCACCGTCTGTGGCGTCGTTACCCTTTTATCGAACAACAAAGTTCGTCTGATTGTGGTGCAGCCTGCTTGGCTATGATTAGTCGGTATTGGGGCAAACGTTTCAGTCTGAATACGTTACGTAACTTAGCTCAAACAGACCGTACAGGAGCATCTTTGGCAGCTTTATCAGATGCAGCCCAAAATTTGGGCTATGACGCTCTCCCTGTACGAGCAACTCTTGGCAAATTAGAGTTGCATCCCCTTCCTTGGATCGCTCACTGGCTAGGGGGAATTCATTACGTGGTAGTTTGGGAGGTTAAAAACGATCGCGTATTGATTGCCGATCCTGCTGTGGGAAAGCAATGGCTATCCCGTCAAAAATTTGAAGAAAGTTGGACGGAATATGCTCTCCTTTTATCACCTACAGACCGTCTCAATGCAGCCCGCGACGAAAACATCTCTTTTCACGGTATAAAACAAGCTTTATCACCTCATCGCAAGCTGTTAAAGCAAATTTTTCTGACGGCTGGGTTGCTCTCAGCGATGGGAGTTTTGACGCCTATTTTTGCTCAGATAGCTCTTGACCGTGCGATCCCCGGAAAAAACCTAACGACAGTCAATGCTCTTGCCATTGGTTTCTTTGTGTTGGGTATGGGGCGAGTTGTTCTGAGTGCAGTTCGTCAACATCTGCTGGATTATTTTTCCAATCTGGTAGATGGCACTTTGACTGATAATTTTATTAACCACACCCTACGGTTGCCATTGCAATTTTTTGCGTCCCGTCAAGTAGGAGATATTATCTCTCGTGTTCGGGAAAACCAAAACATCCAAGTGTTTCTCACTCGTAAAATCGTGGCTACTGCCTCAGACACTTTGATGGCAGTTGTTTACTTGGGATTGATGGCTTATTACAACTGGCAGTTGACTCTCGTAGTGCTGTGTTCAATCCTACCTGTTGCTCTTGTCACATTAGGGGCGAGTCCGTTTTTGAAGGCTTTTTCGCGAGAATTCTTGAAGAAGTGGACCGAGCAAAGTGCTCTGTTAGTAGAAACCATAACTGGGGTTGCTACTGTAAAAACGACCCTGACCGAGCAGAAATTTCATTTGCGCTGGCAAGAACGTTTTACAGATGCGTTAAAAGCTCGATTGCGCGGTCAGAAGCTAGTTAATGTTTTGCAATTGGCAAATAATGCGATCGCTCTTTTTTGCAGTACATACGTATTGTGGTATGGTTCTACCTCGGTCATTGGCGGTTCTATGACACTCGGTCAATTTGTAGCCTTTAATATGCTGATTGATAATGCTGTCAAACCGGTGACCGCCATAGCAAAACTGTGGGATGAATTTCAAGAGGTTGTTGTTTCTGTTGAGCGTCTTAATGATGTTTTAACAACTCAGCCGGAAGAGAATTCTCAAAAACCTCTATCGGTATTGCCACCCATTCGGGGTGATGTCCATTTTGAGAATGTGACTTTCCGTTTTAATCCCTATGAAGAACGCAATGCCTTACAAAGCGTGTCCTTTAAAGTCAAAGCAGGACAAACAATCGCTATTGTGGGTTGCAGTGGTTCGGGAAAAAGCACTCTAGTTCACCTCCTTGCAGGTTTATACCGTCCGCATACAGGACGTATTCTGATTGATGGACACGATACTGCTGTTGTTTCTTCACAATCGTTAAGAAGCCAGCTGGGGATAGTTTCTCAAGAATGTTTTTTATTTGCAGGGACTATTTTAGAGAATATTACCTTGTACAGTTCGGATTGGTCTTTAGACCAAGTCATTACAGCTGCAAAGATGGCTGACGCAGACTCTTTTATTCAAACTTTACCCCTTGGGTACAACTCACAAGTGGGAGAGGGAGGAATGATGCTTTCTAGCGGACAGCGACAAAAAATAGCTATTGCTAGAGCTTTTTTGAGAAATCCTCGCATCTTAATATTAGATGAAGCGACTAGTTTCCTTGATGCTAAATCCGAACATCGATTTTTAGAGAATTTAACTTGGTACAGTTGCACCAGTGACGCTTCTAGCGGTTGCGATAAGCTGGGGGAGGCTTGCGCTAAGAGCGATCGCACCACTTTTATCGTTACCCATCGTCTTTTTACCATTCGGCATGCTGACAGCATCCTTGTTTTAGACCGAGGTTGTCTTGTTGAACAAGGCACGCATGATGAATTAATGTCACTTAGCGGTGTTTATCACAACCTAGTTCAGCAGCAATTAAATTCGTAACCTTCCATCAATCGTTGCTTGCTTGTCACTGGTTACTGAAATACTACCGTCATCTTACATACTTGAATTCGTAAATCAACGCACATATTTGTTATTAGAGATATCTCAAGCAAGATAGATCTTCTGATGTTGCAGGAGACAAATATGCATGACAGAACTCTCTCAAAACGGTGCTTTTTGCAGTATTTTGCTGCTTGCGATCTATCGTCTACCTAAAGCTAACAAATTATACCACAAGATGGTCAGGTTACAACTTCATATCTTTACTAACAGATGAAGTTATTACAAGTATTTGGTTCTAAAGTGCCAATCGTATGTTCTACTACAGAATTTTATTTCTGCAAAAAATAAACATAATAACGGCAGTAGTAGATTTTGTAGAATTGGTAAAAATCGCTATTGTGGCTCGCAGTAGTAAAGATTGTCTAAATGCGACTTGTGCTGTTATATTTTTATAAGGTTAGGAACCATAGTAATGAGAAAATAAGATATTCAACTAAAGCTTTAAAGCGAGGTTGAATGAGGGGTCTCACCCCCCAATAACTAACAAGTAAGAAACAAAAAGTGGGTGAAAGTCTAGAAAATAAAGAGAAAAATGGAAAGAGTAAAAATTATTGATAAAATGCCATAAGAAGAGATGACATTTGTGAAAAAAAATAGTATAAATACAAATGTTACTCTTAATGCTTGGGGATGAATATTTTTTCTCTACACCCCTAAAAAGTATGCGATTTTACTTATCTCCTAATTCTTTGGTATAAAATAAGTGCATAGACTTATCAGGGAAAGAAATAGAATCGGGAGTGAGCTAAATTTGAAGAGGATAAAAATGCATCTACTACAATCAAATGGAAACTTTTCATGCCATTTATATGACATGAGAAAAAGGAAAGAATTGCCTGCGGCACTGCTAAGCAAAAAAACACAGTCAAAAAGCCACTATCAGTGTATGGGTATTCAAAGAAAAGTTGCAGGAGCTACTACCTTTTCACATAGTATCTTTTGTGTAGATGCTACTTTTTTACACACTGATAACTAAATCTCAGGGGTAACTAACAAATTCCGGCTTAGCAGTAAAAAGACTTGAAAGAAAAGTCAGGTTTCCGATCATCAGGACAAAGCATGAACAGAATCATCAGGTTAAATGCACCTCATATTTCAAGCCAATCAGATATATTAAAGAAGTATTGCGATCGCTCTCCTATTGAGACCGATTTAGTATCTGAAATGGCACTCATCCGTGACAGAAATATAGCTAGTGTAGAAACGGGTGTTACGCTGAAAGCACCTATAAAGACTCCTACTACAGGGGTTAAAAGCTCCGAAACAGCAATGAAGAATACGGAAAATAGGTCAGTACATATTGAGGAAATCCTCAATAAAACACCTAAAGCCTTTTCTTTTCTAGCAACCATCAGGAGCATCGCTTTTTTTACAACAGTTGTTGTTTGGTCGTGGACGGGAAAGATCGAACAAGTCAGTCAAGTCCGAGGTAAAGTTATACCATTGGGAGAGCAATCTCAAATTCTACCGCACGCGTTGGGTTCCATCGATAACACTGTTGCAAGCTCAGCCAGGGAGTGGACACCAATCGAAGTTGTTACAGAATTAAACGGGGAATTCTCACCTGCTGAAGTTGAAGATCGACAGCAACAGTTAGTCGCTAACCAAACACAATCGCATCAAGCGCATGGTTCTATCGACAGATCTCGTTTGCTAGCTTACACTCGTACTGCCATGAAAGTGCTCGAGAATCTGGCACAGCAGGCTTCTCAAAAAAGTACCCTAAACAACAAAGCAACAGATATTATCGACCTACGTCGGAATACTCAAAGCATTTCAAACAGAGTTGTATCTACTGCTTCAAGTGCAAAATCTACCAAGAAATTAGGTCAGGTATATCGAAGTTAGAGTTGCCTTTACTGTCGCCTTTATGACGGATAACAATCGAAGTATCAAATGAAAAGTCGATGGAACAGTCAATGCAAAAACTCCTTGACATCTGTTGCTTATTACTGAACTGATATATTGCTTGAGCAAATTTGACTTGTGCTTTAAAGGTAAAGGCAAGAGCAATTATAGAGACACCCATTGAACTACAAACTACCAAAGACGACCGACTTGTTTATTTCTATCAAAACAACAAACACTATGAACCACAGTATTTCTGGAAGTAACAATTTAGATAAGACTATCAATCCCGAACAATTCGACCAAGTTGTAGAAGCTATTCTTGCAGGTAAGTACTCTTGGGCTTGCGTTCTGATGCTGCGTTTCGCTGGCTACAATCCCCTACATTACATTCCTTATCGTACTTACAACCGTTTGCTAAAAGAGAACTCTCACGTTTCTAGAGCAAATACACAATCTAACGAAAATCTTAAAATTGCTAAGCTACCTACAGAGAAAAGATCCAGCGATCGCGTCACGCCGACAAGTTGTTTGAGTAAGATTAAAGATTTGGCTTATCTTGAAGTTGTTGGCAAGCACAAAACTGAAGTCCGTGGCGGCAGCCAGCAGTGGTTGACTGCACAAGTTGAAAAATACCAATCTATGAAATCCGAACCTGAAGCAGAAACCCCTCAAGATTTGTCTTTTAAAATCTGCGGATTTCAATAAAGAATGGTTAGTGGTTAGTAGGGGCGCAAAGCCTTGCACCCGTACAATCAGCAAAGCTTTGCGCTCGTACAGTCGTTCTACCAAAAACCACTAACAACTAAGAACTAAGAATTATGTCGCAGTATACCAAAATTTTCCAAAAATTTTCCGTGTTCTCAACAATTTATATTTTTATTATTTTCCGATAAAAATATATAGAGTATTTACAGAACAAGTCATTAAAATAAACAGCTAATTGCTACATTTATGCTGAAAGTAGCATTGAAGGCTGTTATACCAAGTATCCATGGATGATGTCTCGAAGATTGCGATCGCACCTGAAGAAATTGTTCGCTTTCTAAAAAGTGAAATCAATTATAAGGAAGTATGCCAAAATATTTTATTTCAAAGGGTTATTAATCGTGTAGCTCAAGAGAGGGGGATTGCTGTTACAACAGAAGAAATTGAGGCCGAAGCAGAGCGTCAACGTCGAGATAAACGGCTCGAAAAAGCCTCAGACACGCTAGCATGGTTAGCCGAGGAGCTCGTAAGCTTTGATGATTGGGAAGTTGGAATCCGGAATCGGTTGCTAGCACAAAAGCTAGCAAGTGCTTTATTTGCCAAAGAAGTAGAAAGATTTTTCATTCAAAATCGTTTGGGATTTGAGCAAGTCATTCTCTATCAACTAGTTGTTGCTAACGCAAAACTGGCTCAAGAACTTTATTATCAGATTGAAGAAGGTGAAATTAGTTTCTACGATGCTGCTCATTTCTACGATGTTGATGATAATCGTCGGCGACGATGCGGCTATGAAGGACAAATAGAGCGAGGGATAATTCCTAGTGATATAGCTTCTATCATCTTTAGCAAGCCCACACGGGAGTTAGTCGGTCCTATAAAGACCGAACAGGGGTTCCATCTTTTTATGGTGGAGGATTTACTTCCTCCTGAACTCACACCTCAGAGATATGAAGAAATTTTGAACAATATGCTTCAGCAATGGCTATTGATTGAAGTCAATTGTCTGGTTCCTCGTTCAAATGGTTCATAACCAAGGGGGGATTGACAAAAGCAATATAAAAACTTAATATTTCCTTAAACAAGGATAAATGTTGTATAGCTTGGGTAAAAACATCTACGATACAACCTATGCGAATCGGGGTGTAAATGTTTTTATACGTATAAAAATAGGTTTTCGCTATTTGAAGGAATCTAGGATTTCTGGGTCTTTGTGGTTGGCGTAAGCAATAGTTTGAGTTGTCGGGCATCTGACTGGGTAACTCCAATGTACCTCTTTGGGGAGTCGTATGTCTTATGAAACAAAATAATCTTTAAACAAATATATAAGTTTATGAAGTTTAAATAATATTTGCTTATATTTCTGAAAGTTATATTCATATTCCTCTATGGAGATCATTAAATCTTGAAATATATTTTTCATAACTATATTGGCATACAGTATGATATTTTATTTTTATTTTATAAAGAAAATTAAAAATAAATACTTATAGTTTTGGAAAAGATAAGCATAGAAAAGTCAAAAAAATTTTAAATTTTTCAAGAATCTTGAAAGAATTTTTTGAAAAACTATAGAATTTTGTGAGAAGTACTTGACAAGAAGTCAGTAAATTTACTAATACAATCTTGTATGCATAAGTAAAGGAGTGATTAAACTTTAGTTTTCATGATTGCCTATAAGCTAGAAATTGGTTTATAGTGATATCGTGACGAAAAAGGTAATGATAGTAAGGCAAACGACGGGTAAGGATAGCAACCGCACTCGCGATACCTTACACTATGTCATATTGGGCAATAAAGCAGCAGACGATTTTTAAGTGAATTTACCAAGATTTAATTAATTTGAGGCTAATAATTCTTTGGTGAGTTCTTCATTGCTCCTACAAGCTAGTCAAGAGAACCGTCGCTTACAAGATGCATAGTTTTGAGTTCCTGTATGCTCCAAGGTAAAGCTGTTTGTTAGCAGCTTCATTTGGTTTGGAGGAACTAAAGATAGAAAACTGCATCACCAGAAAGAAAATCACTAGGAGCATTGCTAGGACAGAACCGCAACATAAAAAGATCCCTATCTTACTCTATGGACACAGGAGCCATATTTTTAAAAAAGGATGCTTTCTACTGACTTAATGCAAACAAATCTTTACAAACTACTAATAACTGCTAGGCGCTTTCAGCTCTTTAGCAGGAACAACCTTTTAAGTTGATCCCCGGTAACTCTGGAGACGGAGTTATGGAAAATTGAAAAACCAAGGAGTATCCCCCTAGATTCCCAGGTCCTAGGGAGATGGCTTCCAAGGTCTTACCCATCATATACCTAATCGATTAGCTTCCCAGGGCTAATCAATTATGCAGCTGAAAATCGGTTACGTCCGGACAATGTCAGCTGCTATAGACTCGCTTGGTCCATTTATCGTACATGAGGCAACTGGCTATAATTATGTCACAGCATTCCAGTCAACAACAAGGTTTTAGTCATAATAAATTCGTCAAAAGCAAAATTTTGATACTGGCTACTCGCGAGTTACTGTTTTGTGGCGGTAGGAGCATCACTATCAGCCAATTTCTTGTATAAAGTCTAGTTTCTGTTGAACGTTGGATTCTTGCGTGTATGTCAAGTCCAGACCAAAAACTTAGTACTTTATATGCGGAGGCGAGGTAATGCTACCAGTTTTTTCCGAACACCTGTTAGGCGAACGTATCACTCGTGTTTTGGGTGAATCACTTTCAGAGCAGGAAATGGCGGGATGCTTGGCATCGGTAGAAATCGTGGAACCACCAATAGCTAAGCAGTTCTGGCAAACAGTATCGACCGATCCAGGAATATATATTGTTCTTGTAGGGAAAGTCAGATTATTAGATCGTGATGAAAATTTAATTGCAACCCTCGGTTCGGAAGCTAGCTTTGGGGAAACAACGCTGTTTTCAGACAGCTTTCAGCCCTATGCCGCTAGGGCTTCAACTAATCTTAAACTTTGTTATCTTAAACAAGAAGTATTGCAGGTTTTGATTGACCGCTACCCCAGTATTCGCGAACGCCTTTTGAAACGTGCGGAACTATGGGATATGGTTATGCTATGTCACCAAAACTGGCAAGAGATGGGCAATATATCAGATGTGCCAGGAATGCTCAAAGCTTTGTCATTGTTTGAGCGGCACGATATAGGCGATCTTCAACAAGCCACTTTACCTAAAGATTGTAAGTGTTTGGTGTTGCGGAAAGGAGAACTGCGGCATTCCAAAGGACAGGTTTTAACTCCGGGCAAAATTTATCCAACCCCACAACAAGATACTTGGCAAGTCGCGCAACCGACAATTGCCTATATTATGAGGGATGCAAATTGGTTACCTGCACTAGAGCATTGGCAGCAATTAGCAGAGTTTGTCGCTCCTCAAGAACAACCAATCAGTGTCAAGGATCGCAAACAACGCCCCGTTAAGCCCAGATCGGAAAGGTCTACTTCTGTTGGAAACGTGATTCCCTTTCCGCAAAGAAGTTTAGAACCACAACCAAAACAAAAAAAGCTCAAGCCTTACTTCCCTAGCCCTCAAGTCAGAGCAGAGCATTGGTGGGGACGGGTTACCAAGCAATACCCCTTCTTTCAACAACATAGCGTCTCTGATTGTGGTGCAGCTTGCCTTGTGATGATTAGTCGTTATTGGGGTAAGCGTTTTAGCCTTAATCGACTGCGGGATTTGGCTGACACAAGCCGAGATGGTGTATCGCTACGGAACTTAGCAGCAGCAGCAGAAAGCCTTGGCTATGCAACTCGTCCGGTAAAAGCAACGTTTGATAAGTTAGCACAGCAACCCCTACCAGCGATCGCTCACTGGGAAGGCAAGCACTTTATTGTTATTTATGAAATTACTCGCAAACATGTCATCGTAGGCGATCCAGCGATTGGGATACGCACTTTAACTGCTGCTGAGTTTAAAGAAGATTGGAGTGGTTATGCTTTGTTACTACAACCAACAGCCTTATTAAAAGACTCCAAGGAGGAAATCAAGGGCTTTTGGAAGTTTTATGAGTTACTAAGACCCCACTTTTGGGTACTGCTAGAAATCTTTGTTGCTTCAGTGCTGATCCAGTTGTCTGGACTGGTTTCACCGATATTCACCCAAATGTTACTTGACCGAGTTATTGTTCAAGGAAGCTTCGCGACTTTAAATGCTGTCGCTTTGGGGATGTTAGTTTTTGGGTTTTTCAACATCTTTGTAAACGCGGTGCGTCAGTATCTCATGGATCACACGGCTACTCGTATCAGTGTAGCAATGCTGGTTGGTTTTATTAAGCACACGTTACACTTGCCTTTGTCATTTTTTGAGTCTCGTTGTGTAGGTGACATTACTTCTCGTATTCAAGAGAATCACAAAATTCAGAGCTTTCTTACTGGAGAAACACTGTCAGTCATTCTCGATCTACTGACACTATCCATCTATCTCGTCATTATGTTCCTATACAACTGGCAGATGGCGTTGGTAGCACTGTTGACTGTACCACCATTTTTTATCTTAGTCTTATCTAGCACGGGTATACTACGCCGTATTTCTAATGAGATATTCTATGCAGGAGCCGAAGAAAGCAGTTATTTAATTCAAAGTCTGACAGGAATTCGCTCTATCCGATCGATGGGAGTAGAGCAGTCAGTTCGTTGGAAATGGGAAGAATTGTTAAATAATGTTGTTAAAAAGGGCTTTTTCGCACAGATTATAGGAAACCGCTTACAGATTATCAGTGGCTCAATTCATCTTCTGTCCAGTACAGCTTTGATGTGGTACGGTGCATCTTTAGTAATTCAGCAACAACTGACCATCGGACAGCTTGTAGCTTTCAATATGCTATTGGGTAATGTGCTCGGTCCGTTCCAACGTTTAGCATTGCTATGGAATGGATTGCAAGAAATTATGATTGCTACCGAACGCATCAATGATGTTTTGGAAGCTAAACCAGAAGAAGACTTAGAAAATCATCCCCGACAGTCCTTAGGTCAATTTCGCGGTCACATTCGCTTTGAAAACGTGACTTTCCGATATAATTCACAAAACGAAACCAACGTCCTACAAAATTTAAGCTTTGAAATCAAACCAGAGCAAACGGTTGCAGTTGTGGGGCGGAGTGGTTCGGGAAAAACAACTCTCTCTAAATTAATATTAGGCTTGTATTCTCCTACAGAAGGGAAAATATTAGTTGATGGTCAAGACTTAAATTACATCTATTTACGCTCTTTTCGCTCTCAAGTTGGTGTTGTTGACCAAGATACCTTTCTCTTTAGCGGTACAATTCGAGAAAACCTTAGTATTGCTCACCCAGAAGCTACTCTGGAAGAAATCATGGAAGCAGCGAGGTTAGCTGGAGCTGATGAGTTTATTCGACAATTACCAATGGGTTATGAAAGCCAAATTGGTGAAGGTGGTGGATTACTTTCAGGCGGACAGCGTCAACGGATTGCGATCGCTCGTGCTTTACTTGGTAACCCTCGCTTGTTAATTTTTGATGAAGCAACCAGTCATCTTGACACAGAATCGGAGCGGATCATTCAAAATAATCTAAAAACCATACTAAAAGGGCGCTCTAGTGTCATAATTGCTCACCGCTTGTCCACCATACGCAATGCAGACCTAATTCTTGTCCTAGATCGTGGTGTATTGGTGGAAAGTGGAACGCACGAAGAATTAATTGCTAAGAAAGGGCACTACTATTACCTCAACCAGCAACAGTTTGCTCAAGTCGGTTGAGTTGAATTTTCTCTATCTCCTTACATCTCAGTAGAGATGAAAAAATATGCCACAGCCATTTTCTAATTCATCATCTACAGTCTCTCAAACAGAGCAAGATGAGTATTTGAATCACATCCCGTTGGTGGATAGCAAACAACCTCCAAAGCCTCAGCATGAAAATGCAGCTAAGGTGCAAGAGTTCCATTACGGTACGCAAGAACTTCTTGATGCCTTACCTAGAGTTTGGACTCGTTCTTTGTTATACGTCGCTCTAGGCTTTGCAGTTGTTGTTTTACCTTGGTCAACTTTATCCAAGATTGATGAAACAGGGAGTGCTAGAGGTCGTATAGAACCTAAGGGAGCAACGCAAAAATTAGATAGTCCAGCCCTCGGTACTGTCGTTGCTGTCAATGTCAAAGAGGGCGAAATTGTCAAAGCAGGGCAAACTTTATTAGAAATAGAGTCAGATGTACTCAAAACAGAACTTCAACAAGCAGAGTTAAAGCTACAGAGCTTGCAAAATCGTCATGCCAACCTAGAAACTCTGAAAAATCAACTAGTTCTCTCTCTGAATACTCAGCAACAACAAAACCAAGCTCAAGAATTAGCAAAACTTTCTGAAGTAGAGCAAGAGCGACAAAATTTAGATTCTCTTAAAAATGCCTATAACCTCCAAAAAGATGAAAAATTGGCTAAAGTCAACCAAATAAAACAAGCTCTGGAATCAAGTAAAGCAGCCTATAAGGTAGCGGAAGTACGTTCTCAAGCCTCTCAAGAAAAAGTTCCACGCTATAAAAAAGCTTATGAAGATGGTGCTATCTCACAAGATCGGTTTAAAGAGATAGAACAATCTAAAAAAGAAGACTACGAACGCCTTGTACAAGCTCAAACTGAGATTTCTCAAGCTCGAGCCAGCCTTCAAGAGCAACAAACTAGTTATGAAAGAACTCTGCTCCAAGCTAAATCAGATATTCAGCAAGCAGAACTTCGTTTGCAGGAACAACAACGCACTTATCAAAGCCTCATCCATACAGGTAAACTAGCAAAGCTAAAAACTGAGGAACAAATTAAAGAACAGCAATCACAAATCAATACCCTGCAATCAGAAATTGCTCAGACAAAGAGCCAAGTAACTGCTCTCAAGATTCAGTTGCAGCAAAGAAGAGTACGAGCGCCTATTGATGGTGTGATTTTTGAGCTACCAGTTACTAAACCAGGAGCCGTACTGCAGCCCGGTCAAAGGGTTGCTCAAATAGCACCTAAAAATTCAAGCGTTGTACTTAAAGCCCAGATGCCAAACGAACATAGTGGCTTTTTAAAGGTAGGAATGCCAGTCAAAATCAAGCTAGATGCCTATCCTTTTCAAGACTATGGAGTTGTGCAAGGGAAAGTTAATTGGATTTCGCCAGATTCTAAAGTTCAACAAACCACTCAAGGTGATGTCAATTCTTTTGAGTTGGAAATTACCATACCTCAGCCCTATGTACAATCTGGTCGCAAGCGTATTCCTTTAACAGCCGGTCAAACAGCAACTGCAGAGGTCATCATTCGTCAACGACGAATTATTGACTACGTGTTAGACCCATTTAAAAAGCTAAACAAAGACAGTGCGGCTTTTTAGTCCATACCTGCATCCAAAATCCAAAGTCAAAAATCTAAAGTCGTTTGAGGAGGTGCGTCTTGTTAGAAAGCCTGATTGTTTCCCCCGAAGACATAATCTATAACATTAAGCTCGGTTTTGAACTTCCGAAAGTTGTAGAAGCGATCGCAACACGAAAAATTGTTGCTGAAACCGCTTCTGAGCTTGGTATCGCTGTGAGTGAAGCAGAAATACAGCAGGAAGGAGACAAACTCCGACTGGAGAAAAAACTTGTAACAGCCAAAGACACTTGGGCGTGGTTAAAGACACATCATCTGACATTAAAGGAATTTGAAGAATTAGTTTGCGCCAAAGTTCTGGAACAGAAGTTAGCGAATCATTTATTTGCAGACCGTGTCGAACAGGTTTTTTACGAGAATAAACTTGATTATGTTGAAGTTGCTACTTATGAAGTGATCTTAGACGATAGAGACTTAGCTTTAGAGCTATTTTATGCTCTCCAAGAAGGCGAAATCAGCTTCCAAGAAATAGCCCGTCAGTACATTCAAGACCATAAACTCCGTTGTGCTGGTGGATACCAAGGTCTTCGTTCGCGTCGCGATTTTCGTCCTGAAATTGCTGCTGCTGTGTTTGATGCCAAACCACCAGAAATCCTGAAACCGATTACAACCTCTAAAGGGATACATTTAATTTGGGTAGAGGCTATAGTTCAACCCCAATTAGATGAAGAGTTACGCCAAAAAATTATCAACGAATTATTTTCAGATTGGTTAAAGCAACAAATAGCGAGTATGAAAATCGCGACTCATTTGGATGTGCATAGCAATTTACAAACTCAAGAAGAATTTCTGAAGCAAGCTTAAAAAAGTGAAAACCCTATTATTTAGCAAATTTAAATAACAAAATATAGCATTCCTATTTGAATTAAAAACATCTCGTGATGGCAGTAACCTCTTAACAGGTACCGGGAAATAGAATTGTTTAAAAATCATTTAGAATCGCTATATATTTGTTAAGACTTCCAATGAAACTTTATGTAAATAAAGCTTTTGTTAGTAAATTTTCGTTTTTAAACTGAATTTGTGATTTTTGCTTTTATACAGTTTTCAGATGAGGATGCATAGAAAAAACTCACCACGCACCTGTTCTTACTCTTCTTAATTCCCCTTGTAAAGGGGAGATTATCCGGGCTAAAAATAATGTGTAGCTTTATCAAGAATTGGTATTAGTATGTTCCAAATCTTTTTAGTTATTTGATTTTGAAGAGACAACAGTTGTTCGGTTTTTATAAAAACTAAATATTTTATTTTTTTAGACAAGAAATATTGTTTTTTGTCTAAAATTTTCATTTTTATTACGCTATTAAAACGATAGATATTTATCTAGATATTTTTCAAATTTACTAAAAATCAACAATGATTCTTTTGAAAAAAGTAGTTGACTTTTTAAATAGATAAGTTATAGTAAAAGTGTGAAAAACAAAAACAAATTTTTCACAAATAATTCCCAAAACAAGTTAATTCCCAGGAGAAAACAATGATTATTTCCGATCTTAACTACTTGGAAGTTGCTACTGAAGCTACTGTAGTTGGTGGTCTTACTTTCAACAAAGCCTTAGTTTCCAACACAACTGCAAACTCTACATTTACCAACACTAGCGTTGTTAATGATATCTTCAATAAGTATGCAAACATCAGCATTAAGTCAAGCGTAACTGGTAACTCAGGTTCTGTTGCATTTGACAACGAAGCTGTTGGCAACAACACCAACACTCAAGCTGCTATTTCTCAATTAGTTGTTGCAGGTCAAGTATCTAGCCAATCTGGCTTGATCGTTGCAGCTGCTAACTAGTATCTAGGGCTAATTAAGTCATAGAAGTAGCCCCAAACGGGCCCGTTTGGGGCTACTTTTAAAGGTGTAGATACTCTCAAAGATTATTCCCCAAGAGTTTAGAAAGTAGCCCTCGTCTCGTTTTGATTGAAGTTTTCAACCTACTAGCGACGGAAGATATGTTTCTGGATCTCGAAATTATTCTTGAATAAAGAAAGAGATAGAAAATTCACTCCATATTTTAAGCCCTTCTTATGCAAGGGTTTTGTTAGGTTTAGAAAACATATTTCAAAATGAGCAAATGAGAACAAGAAGAGTTGACTTTTTGTATCTAGAGACAATTTTCTAGTTACAATGCGTCAGCTTTTTCAACATGATTAAAACTAACTGAGGTTCCGTCTTTAGAATCTGTAGATGATTTTTGAAAAGATTAAATATCTTAGGTTGGGCTATTCCCACTCTATGTTATAGTTCAAAAATCAAACAAAATTCCATAGGAATTTTGCTAGTGAGAAGAGTTTTTCAAATGTTAGGAGGAAGAGAAACCATGATAATTTCCGATCTTGAGTATTTAGAGCAAATACCTGAGATATCTGCCGTATCTCTTATCAATGGTGGTGGGGCTATAGCAATTTCTGGATTTTCAGCACTTGCTTATGGTCAATTTACCAATACAAGTTCTCGAGTTAATAATAGGACAGTGACTGGAGATCGAAATTCTTTTGCAAGCAGTTCTGTTAGTGTTACCTCAGTTGCGTCTGGTAGTAATACTTTTTCGAACTCTTCGGCGTCCTCTTCTGCTTATGTGTCTTAACAGCATTCATCAATGCTGATTGCATATAATGCCAGTTGATATGTGACTGTAAAATTTTTTGTTTTAGGGTGAGGTTGACTTATGAATTTGAAAATGTTGAACTTGAATTTTTGTGAAGAAGCAAACTGTTTAGACTTTAGGAGAAACCAAGATGGCTTTTTTAAGAGGAACAGATAATAACGACAATCTTGTAGGTACCTCTATTGCCGATCAAATTTTAGGTCGCAAAGGAAATGACAACTTAGTAGGATTAGGTGGAGGTGACGTAATTCAAGGAGATGAAGGTGACGACATCATCTCTGGTGACGGTACTGTTAATTTGACTGACCCCAACAACCCCATATTTCCCGAAAGTGCTAGCGACGGCAACGATACTCTTTCTGGAGGTGAAGGCAATGACACCATTGGAGGAGGTGGCGGTAACGATATTCTCAATGGGAACAACGGTGACGACAGGCTCTACGGCGGAAGCGGCAACGATACTATGAATGGAGGTGATGGTGTTGACCTCCTGATTGGCGGTGCAGGAGATGACTTGCTTGACGGCGGAGCAGGAGACGATCAATTAGATGGCGGAGAGAATAATGACACCGTTAGAGGTGGTTTTGGTAATGACATATTAATTGGTAATAACGGAGATGACTTCCTTGATGGTGGTTTTGATAATGACCAACTTGATGGAGGTGAAGGCAACGATCGACTGGATGGCGGCAACGGCAATGACCAGATCTTTGGTGGCTTTGGTAATGATAACCTCTCAGGTGGGATCGATAATGACTTGATTGTTGGCGAGAGTGGCAATGATGACATTAATGGCGGTCTTGGAAACGATCAAATTTATGGAGACAGAGATTTCCTTGGTGGACCCGACGGTAATGATACTATAAATGCTGGAGAGGGAGATGATACCGTTTTTGGGGGTGGTGGTTCCGATAACATCGCAGGAGGTGTGGGAAATGACTACCTTGATGGAGGAGATAATAACTTTAATTTTGCACTGAACGATCTCGATCCTGCCTTTGGTGGTTTTGGCGGTAATGATACAATATCAGGGCAAGATGGCAACGACACGGTTATTGGCGGCTTTGGCAGCGATGTTCTCAATGGTGGCGGTAAAGCTGGTGAATTCGATATTTTAATTGGCGGTCTTTTCCTCGATTTAGATGGCGATGGTCAAGCAGAAAGTCTCTTTTCTGAAGGTGATTTTGGGATACCAACTTCAGATACATTTGTGCTAGGAAATGCCAATGGTAATTTCTATGCGGGTGGTTTTGGCACTCCAATAAGTGGTGTTATATTCGGCATTGACGACCGCGCTGATATATATACATTCGAGAATGGTGTCGATAAAATCCAAGTAAATAACCCAAGCCTGTTGCAGTATGATACATTGGGAACCTCAGATACATACCTTTTGTCACCAATAAATGGCGGTTATGAGGTTATTGGTAGTGTAATAGGATTCCAAGCCTCTTCCTTTAGTCCACTATCTACTGATTTTGCGAGTGGTACCTTCATTGCTCCTGCCTAGTGTTGTGTGTAGAGATGGATGTAACCAGATCTTGTTAAATGGGCAATTCTCAAGGTTCTGCTAGAATGAAGCCCCTTTAATAACTAGTTACTACAACCTTTTTACTACTGTGCATCGCTATATCAGGTGCGTCTGCCTCCACAAATTTACCTGACGCATAATTGTACATAATTATAGTATTAGCAAAACTTTTTTAAAAATCAGCACAACATAAATTTTTAATACTTTAGTTTAATATCCCATTATAACAATGAATACCACAACAGTTTTAGAATCCGAGTTAAACGCTCTCATTCAACTAGCTATAAATAAGTATCAGTCAGGTCAATTGGACGAGGCTGAGTCAATCTACAGATCGATATACGAGCAGTTAATACAAAATAAATTTGAAAATAAAATTTCCAAAGACTCCTTAAAAAAGTTACACCGTGTAATCATCCTAAACTTTGGAGATATTCTTCAGACTCAGGGAAAGTTAACCGAAGCAACTCAAGTCTATCAGCAATACCTCAAGATCGACCAAACCTTTGCTGATGTTTATAATAACTTGGGAAATATTTTTCAAGTACAGGGTCAATTAGAGTCAGCCAAAGAGTGCTACGAGAAAGCCATAGAAATTAAACCTAGCTTGGCTGAAGCATATAACAACTTGGGAATTATTCTTTCAGAACAAGATAAGTTGGAAGACGCTCTCCAAGTTTACCAGCAAGCTATAAAAATTAAGCCAGATTGGGTTGACACGTATTACAATTTGGGAAATCTTTTTCAAGAGCGAGGTCAGCTAGAAGCTGCGATGGATTCTTATCAGAAAGCCTTGAGCATTAAACCTGACTATGCTCCTGCTAGATTTGGCCTTTGTATGAGTCAGCTACCAATCATCTATTCTAGCGTTGATGAACTTCAGTTTAGGCTAACTCAGTATCAACAACATTTACAAGCGTTAGCTGATTACTATCAACTAGCCAACCCCGAAGAGCGAGCAGCAACAGCGAAGGTTATAGGTTACTTACAACCTTTTTATCTGGCTTATCAAGGCTTAAATGACCGACCATTACAGCAATTGTATGGAAAAACAATTTGTCAGATTATGGAAAGCGGTTATCCTCAGTGGACTCAACCAATTCCTATTCCTAAGATAGCAGCTAATGAAAAGATTCGAGTCGGTTTTGTTTCGGGGTTTTTTCGATATCATTCTAATTGGAAAATTCCAATTAAAGGGTGGGTAGAAAACCTTGATAAAAGTGAATTTGAACTGTTTGGATATTACACGGGGACAAAACAGGATCGGGAAACAGTTGAGGCTGCGAAAGCTTTTGACAAATTTACTCAAGGGCCTTTAGTGTTAGAACAATGGGCTGAAGTCATTGCACGAGATCGCCTGCATATTCTAATTTTCCCCGAATTTGGTATGGAGCCGATGACAGTTCGCTTGGGATGTCAGAGATTGGCTCCCATCCAAATGACTTCTTGGGGACATCCAGACACCAGTGGGCTGCCAACAATTGACTACTACTTGAGTAGCGATCTCATGGAACCTCAAGATGCTCAAGACCACTATAGCGAGCAATTAGTTAGATTACCAAATCTATCGATCTACTATACCCCCTTAGATCTTCAACCTTTAGCAGTTAGCAAAAGAGATCTTGGCATCGAAAAAGATGAAATCATGTTCTGGTGCTGTCAAGCATTGTATAAATATTTGCCCCAGCATGATGATGTATTTCCTAGAATCGCTAAAGCCTTGGGAAGGTGCAAGTTTGTATTTATCAGACGCTACGTTAGCGAACAGGTCGCTAACGTTTTTTGCGATCGCTTAAGGCAGGCTTTTGAGAATTTCGACCTGAATTATCAGGACTACTGCACTTTTGTGTCTTCCATGGAAGCCAGAAAATTTGCTGGTACTGCAGCGATCGCAGATATTTTCCTAGATAGCATTGGTTGGTCTGGATGCAACTCAACTTTAGAAGCGATCGCTCACAACGTACCAGTGGTTACCTTCCCAGGGGATTTGATGCGGGGACGGCATACTATGGCCATACTGAAAATGATGGGCATAGAAGAAACGATTGCTGCCACTAAAGAAGAATATGTGAAAATTGCAGTGCTTTTGGGTCAAGATGCTCAATACCGTCAATATATCTCTCAGCAAATTGCGGAGAACAAGCACAAGTTATATAACGACTTAAAACCAGTCAGAGCACTAGAAGATTTTCTTTTTAAGGTGTTGAATAAGCCAAGACGATTTAGCTCTCAAGAAGTCGCTGAAATGTTCCAACTTGCAGTTCAACATCATCAAGCAAATCGCCTAGCTGAAGCAAAGCACCTCTATCATCAAGTTCTGGAAAAACAACCCGAGCATCCCGAGACTTTATACAGTTTAGGTATAATAGCGCAGCAATTGGGACAACTTCAAACAGCCGAGCAGTGGCTAAATAAAGCATCACGAGTACAACCAGATTCTGTTAAGACTTGGTTCAGTTTAGGAAATTTGCATTTCGCTCAACAGCAGTATTCTGAAGCAGCGATCGCTTACAGTCAAGCTTTAGCCTTACGACCAGATTCACTCCCAATTTATAATAACTTGGGCTACGCCCTGCAACAACAAGGACTATTTGACGAAGCCGTTCGTTACTATCAGAAAGCTTTAGAGTTGAAGCCAGACTTCATCGAAGCCGAGGCAAATTTGGGAAATGCATTGTTTGCCCAAGGAAAGCTGTCCTCGGACGAACAAACTTACTACGCACAATTAAATCACAAGTTGGGAGAGATCCGGGAAAGAGCAGGCGATTTGAAGACGGCGGAAGCTTACTATCGTCAGGCTCGAGAACTTGCTCCCGAAGAAGGACAATATTACATCAACCTCGGTAAGATCTACCAACAGCAAAAAGATTTCTCCCAAGCCATAGCTGTTTATCGCGAGGGATTAAAACGCCTCAATCCCCGGTATGCAGAAGCAGTCGCCACCTACCAAAGCCCGGAAACCATTCCCGTAACCCCACCCGTCACTTTAGGAGAAGTCACTGTTGGAGCATATCAATTTCCTGCCATTCCTCCCGTAGCCAACCCCGAGCAACCGCGCCCATTCTGGAGTGTGGTAATTCCCGTTTACAATCGCATTGACTATCTACTCGAATCTTTGGCAAGCGTGTTGATGCAATGGCAAGGGGAAGAGGAGATGGAAATTTTGGTGATGGATAATGGCAGTACACCGCCTCTATTTGAAATGGTCAACAGTCTTGGGAGAGGAGTCATCCGCTACTACAGAAACCCGGAAAATCTTGGTGTTATCACAAATCATAATATAGGCATTGCCTTGAGTCGGGGTCGCTGGATTCACGTGCTTCATGACGATGATTGTGTTCTTCCCGGTTTTTATTCTCGCCTACAACAAAATCTAGAAGCGTGTCCTGATTCTGTGGGAGCAGCTTTTACAGGTTTTGAAAATATCAATGATAAAGGGCAAGCGATTTTCACCCAACAAGTGTATGGAGAGTACAGAGGTATAGTTCATCAAGATTGGTTACAAAAGATTGGAGTCTCCAACCCATTAAATATGCCTGCGGTGGTTATTCGTCGAGATGCTCACGAACGGTTGGGAGGTTTCTCTCCTCAGTTGACATATACTCCTGATTGGGAATTATACAAACGTATTGCTTCTTTTTACGATTGGTGGTACGAACCGGGCATTTTAGCACGTTATCGAGAACATTCTAACAATATCACTACTAACCTTTTACTAACTCAAAATCAGGGAAAAGATATCCGTCATGCAATTGAAATTTCAGACAGCTATTTACCAGTGAGCGATCGCGCAACGATTACCGCCCGCTCTCGCAGCCATTACTGGGATTATTATATGAAGCAAGCCGTCTTTGTACTACAAGCAAACGATGTTGCTGGTGCTTTCCAAATGCTTCATGAGGCTCTCATAATAGATAGCTCTTCTGTCGCTGTCGCAAAGTTATTTACTTGGCTGACTCAAAACGAAACGTCTTTGCTAGGGAATGAGATTGCCTCAAGATTAATCTCACTGCCATTGAATGAGAGCGGAGCAAAAGTTTGAACATCGTTATTACTTAACAAAACTTGATATGACAAGCGTTACCGAAGCTCTTCAACTTGCAATCCAACATCATCAAGCCAACTGTCTCGACCAAGCGGAGCAATGTTACCGTCAAGTACTCGCAGAACAGCCCGATCGGTTAGAAGCATTGCACGGGCTAAGCATTGTAGCACAACAAACAGGGCAGTTTCATTATGCTGAAGAGTTACTGAAAGCTGCTTTGGACTTTCAACCAAACTCAGTCAAAACTTGGTTCGACCTCGGTAATTTGCATCTGTCTCAAAGTCGTTTTGCTGAAGCCGTAGAATCTTATCATCACGCCTTAGCTCTGCAACCCAACTTAGTACCAATTTACAACAATTTGGGTTACGCTTTGCAACAAATGGATCAATGGGAAAAAGCGATCGCCTGTTATCAAAAAGCCTTAGATCTTCAGCCCAAATGTGCCGAAGCTGAGGCCAATTTGGGAAATGCATTGTTTGCCCAAGGAAAGCTGTCCTCGGACGAACAAACCTACTACGCACAATTAAATCACAAGTTGGGAGAGATCCGGGAAAGAGCAGGCGATTTGAAGACGGCGGAAGCTTACTATCGTCAGGCTCGAGAACTTGCTCCCGAAGAAGGACAATATTACATCAACCTCGGTAAGATCTACCAACAGCAAAAAGATTTCTCCCAAGCCATAGCTGTTTATCGCGAGGGATTAAAACGCCTCAATCCCCGGTATGCAGAAGCAGTCGCCACCTACCAAAGCCCGGAAACTATCCCCGTGACCCCACCCGTTACTTTCGGAGAAGTCACTGTCGGAGCGTATCAATTTCCTACCATTCCTCTAGTAGCAAACCCTGAAAAACCGCGACCATTCTGGAGTGTAATAATTCCCGTTTACAATCGCATTGACTATCTCCTCGAAGCTTTGGCGAGCGTGTTGATGCAATGGCAAGGGGAAGAGGAGATGGAAATTTTGGTGATGGATAATGGCAGTACAACACCACTCTTTGAAATGGTGAATTCCATTGGGGGAGGAGTCATCCGCTATTACAGAAACCCAGAAAATTTAGGTGTTATCACAAATCATAATATAGGCATTGCCCTGAGTCGCGGTCGCTGGATTCACGTGCTTCATGACGATGATTGTGTTCTTCCGGGTTTTTATTCTCGCCTACAACAGAGTTTAGAAGCGTGCCCTGATTCAATTGGCGTTGCTTGTACGGGTTTTGAATATATCAACGAGGACGGAAAAACTATTCAGCCTGGAGAAGTCGTTTCTTTATATGGAGAGCATCGAGGCATTATGCACTCTTGGTTGTCCCACATTGGTGTATGTGGCTTAGTCACAATTCCCGCTATGGTTGTGCGTCGGACAACTTACGAACGATTGGGAGGATATTATCCAGAGTTACCTGAAATTGCTGATTGGGAAATTTTTAAGCGCTTTGCTGCTTTTTGTGATTGGTGGTACGAACCCGGTATCCTGGCATGTTACCGCGAGCATACCCAAAGAATGTCACCTGAAAATATGCGTTCTGGAAAGATGGCAAGAGCTATCCGCCGTGCAATTGAGGTTTCTGAAACTTATCTTCCGGCTGAGCATCGGATTGAAATTACTGCCAAAGCTCGCCACCACAATTTCCACTATTGTTTGTCAAGGGCAAGTCTTCCTCTTAAAGCTGGAAATTTGACTGGAGCTTTACACGTACTTCAAGAAACCCTTAAAATAGACTCTTCTCCACAAGCAGTGGCAAACTTATTCGCCTGGTTAACTCAAGATGAATTGGCTCCGCTGCGAGAAGAAATTGTTTCCAGATTGTTCTCATTACCTGTCAATAGTGTTTAAAAATATTTAATAGAGGATTGCTATATATAGCAATCCTATTTGATTTATAAACAATACTTTTCCCTACCCCCTGCCCTCATGAAGTGTTTGTAATTCAAATAGGAGCTATATGACTTTAACTACCTATCATCTCTCATCAAAGTTTATGAACAAAAAAACAATAACAAATAACCAAAAATCTTATGGTGGCTGTCTCTTTTGTAGCTCTGAGTTAAACCATACTTTCGTAGATTTAGGTATGTCTCCTCCTTGCGAAAGTTATCGTAGTTTAGAACAGCTAAACGAAATGGAGCCTTTTTATCCACTCCATGCTTATGTTTGTGAAAAATGCTTTTTAGTACAACTTCAAGAGTATATTCGTCCTGAAAATATCTTTAGTGACTATGCCTATTTTTCCTCTTATTCTCAAACCTGGTTACAACATGCCAAGAACTATGTTGACATGGCAGTAGAGCGTTTTCAATTAAACTATAAGAGTCAGGTAGTAGAAATAGCTAGTAATGATGGATACTTACTACAATACTTTGTTTCTAAAGATATACCTGCACTCGGAATAGAGCCAGCTGCAAATATTGCCGAAGTAGCCATTAAGAAAGGTATTCCCACAGTCGTAAAGTTTTTTGGAGAAGAAACGGCAAGGGAACAATTGGCTAAAGGAAAACAAGCTGATTTACTAATTGGGAACAACGTCCTCGCTCATACTCCCTATCTGAATGATTTTGTCAAAGGATTGAAAATTCTACTCAAAGAACAGGGCGTAATTACCATGGAGTTTCCGCATTTGATGCGATTAAAAGAAGAAAATCAGTTTGACACGATTTATCACGAACACTTTTCTTATTTTTCTTTCATAACTGTAGAAAAGATTTTTGCTTTTCATGGTTTAACTATCTTTGATGTTGAAGAATTATCTACCCATGGCGGTTCTCTAAGGATTTATGCTCGTCACAATGAAGATTTTTCTAAACCTATTACCCAGAAAGTTTTAGAACTAAGACATAGAGAAGAAACATCTGGCGTTACAAATTTAGACTACTATTCTTCTTTTAGCGAACAAGTTAAAGAAACTAAACGTAAATTACTCGATTTTTTGATTAAAGTAAAAAGAGAAGGGAAATCCATTGTGGGTTATGGCGCTCCTGGAAAAGGAAATACTCTTTTAAATTACTGTGGTATCCGCACTGATTTTCTTGACTACACAGTAGATCGTAGCCCTTACAAACAAGGTTTATTTTTACCCGGAACTCACATTCCCATTTTTCACCCAGATAAAATTCAAGAAACTAAACCAGACTATGTATTAATTTTGCCTTGGAATTTAAAGGACGAAATTATGGTACAGATGTCTTACATTCGAGATTGGGGTGGTCAATTTGTAGTTCCCATTCCAGAAGTTCAAATTTTGCTTAACAACAGATCTTTTAATAAGAATTTATCTTTTGAAAAACGGAGATATAAAAAATGAAAGTTGTTTTGTTTTGTGGTGGTTTGGGAACGAGAATTAGAGACTATTCAGAAACCATTCCCAAACCGATGGTTAATGTTGGGTATAGACCGATCTTATGGCACGTCATGAAATACTATGCCCACTACGGGCATAAAGATTTTATCTTGTGTCTTGGTTACAAGGCTGACACAATTAAGAGCTATTTCTTGAATTATAATGAATGGATTTCTAATAATTTCACTTTATCAAATGGAGGTGATATTAAATTATTTAATCGTGACATTCAAGACTGGAATATTACTTTTGTAGACACTGGTTTAACTGCTAATATAGGTCAAAGATTTAAGGCAGTTGAAGAATATTTAGAAGGAGAAGATGTTTTCTTAGCTAACTACAGTGATGGCTTGACAGATTTGCATTTACCTACTTACATCGATCATTTTTATAAAATTGATAAAATTGCGAGTTTTTTATGTGTAAGACCAAGCCAAACCTTTCACTTAGTTGACTTAGATGAACAAGGTTTGGTACGGGATATCAAAGATGTTAAGCATCGTGACATCTGGATTAATGGGGGATACTTTATTTTTAAAAAAGAAGTTTTTCAATTTATTAATCAAGGAGAAGAACTAGTGCTCGAACCTTTCCAAAGATTGATAAAGAGAGAACAACTTTTTGCTTACAAGTATACTGGCTTCTTCGGAGTCATGGATACTTTTAAAGAGAAACAACAATTGGATGATATGTATGCTCGTGGTGAAAGACCTTGGGAGGTATGGAGAGATAAACAACTAGAGGTATCTCGTGCATGATAAGCATTAGTTTTGATAAAGCAGATTGCTCGGAGTACAAGATTCTTTGTTTGGGTGCTCATTGTGATGATATTGAAATTGGCTGTGGGGGTACAATCTTAAAGCTGATCGAAAAATATCAAAATATTATCCTTTACTGGGTCGTTTTCAGTTCTAATGAGCAAAGAGAAAAGGAAGCACGTGACAGCGCTAATACTTTTTTAAAAGAAGTACAGACTAAAAAAGTACTCGTAAAAAATTTTCGAGACGGATTTCTTCCTTTTCATGGCTTAGATGTGAAAGAGTGCTTTGAGCAGTTAAAGAAAGAGTTTTCACCAGATATAATTTTTACTCACTACCGCGACGATCGCCATCAAGATCATCGCTTAATTTCCGAGCTAACTTGGAATACCTTTAGAAATCACTTAATTTTAGAATATGAAATTCCAAAATATGATGGCGATTTAGGTATTCCCAATTTCTTTGTTCATTTAGATGAAGCATTGTGTTGCCGTAAAATTCAGTATATTCAAGATGCATTTATCTCACAAAAGAATAAACAATGGTTTACGGAAGAAACTTTTCGTTCAATTTTAAGGATTCGAGGGATTGAGTCTAATTCTCCGAGTCAATACGCAGAAGGATTTTACTGTAGAAAAATCTTTTTTTAAAAAAGGTTTTACATCATTAGGAAATTGACCTATGCCTGAAGCTGAGCTATCAAAAACGATAACATTTTCCTATGACGAATCTGATGATAACAGCATGGGAAATGAACTTTATCAATTCATCTGTAAGCTTTATCCAATTTGTCGCAGCATTACAGGAAATGGTACTCGCAAAACTCTGCAACTCCTTCAAGAAGATATTCCTTTAAAAATCCATGAAATTCCAACAGGGACTCAGGTTTTTGATTGGACTGTTCCTAAAGAATGGAATATCAAAGATGCTTATATTAAAAATTCCAAAGGCGAAAAAATTTTAGAATTTGCTAACTCAAACCTGCATATTCTTAATTACAGTATTCCAATTCACAAGAAAGTAAATCTTCAAGAATTAACAGATCATTTGTTTACAATTCCAGAACACCCTACTTGGATTCCATATCGGACTTCATACTATAAGGAAACCTGGGGATTTTGCTTAACTCACCAACAATACTTGGAACTTCAAGATGACGAATATGAGGTTTTTATTGATTCTTCCCTTGAACCCGGTTATCTGACTTATGGTGAATACTTTATTCCTGGAGAAAGCTCAGATGAAGTGTTAATCTCTTGCCATATCTGTCATCCTTCACTTTGTAACGATAATTTATCTGGAATAGCGATCGCAGTTTCTTTAGCAAAACACATTAACCAAGTTACGCCATACTATTCTTACAGATTTCTTTTCATTCCGGGAACTATTGGTTCAATTACCTGGCTAGCTTTAAATGAGATAAATGTATCCAAAATCAAACACGGTTTAGTTTTGACATGTTTGGGTGATGCAGGAAAATTTACTTACAAAAAAAGCCGCCGAGGCGATACTGAAATCGATAAAATTGTAACTTATATTCTTAATAACACAACAAAAGATTCTAAAGTTATAGATTTCTTTCCTTATGGGTATGATGAGCGACAATACTGCTCTCCAGGATTTAATTTAGCTGTTGGTTGCTTAATGAGATCGCCACACGGCAGTTTTCCTGAATATCACACATCAGCAGATAATTTGGATTTTATACAACCCCAATACCTTGCTGATTCATTATCTAAATGTATATCAATATTATCTATCCTCGACAATAATAAGATTTATCTCAATCAAAATCCTAAATGCGAACCACAAATGGGTAAAAGAGGTTTATACAAAGCAGTCGGAGGTTATAAAAATGATGAGCTAAATCAAATGGCACTTTTATGGGTTTTGAATTTGTCTGATGGACATCATACACTATTGGATATTGCTCAAAAATCCGGAATAACATTTGATGAAATCAAGTATGCTGCTGATGCATTGCTGAAACACGATTTGTTAAAAATTCTTTGAGCTTTTGAACACAACTTGAGTACAATAGGTGGTAAAATCATGGAACGCAAACAAGTTATATTTAAACGGATAGTTTCACCAGATGGTAAAACTATTGTTGACCTAAGAAGTATTGCCAAGACATCTGGCGATGGTCAAAATGAAATTCATCAAAATTGGTCAGTCGAGGATAATCAAATTCAGGCTAGTCAAAATATTTCCGTTAATATTTCATCTAGCGGTCACTCTGCAAAATCTTCACAGGCTGCTTCTATTTCTATCAACAAGCATCAATAACAAAAACATGGATACTCTGTATCATTCACATGGTTTTTGAATCTTAATAAGTTCAAACTGAAAACAAGACACCAAGCCTTAATAGCTATCTTTCTCACCGACAAGCCAGTTAATAAAAACTCAAGAGTTCAGACACAAATTGAACTCTTGAGTATATTTCAATCAACTTTGTTTTACACCTTACATTTTCACTATGATTATTTCTGATTTAAGTCATCTGGAAACCACTTTTGAAGACGCTGCAATTATAGGTGGTAGTAATGGAATCTTATTCGTTGTTGGAGAAACAGCTTATGATAAGTTAAAAATCCTTAGCGCAACTGGCACAATCTCTATTAAAGAGTTACTTAAAAATGGTGTTATAGCTAAAGGTAAAGGTTTTGTTATAGCACTAGGCTCCGATCTAATTGATGCTACAGCTACAGTGAGTGTTTCTGGAGATGCTGAAGGTACAAAAACTGTAATCAAGGCTGAGGGTTATTCTGCTGATAACAGTACTAGTGCGATCTCCATCAGTCAGATTACTGTAAAACCCATTACTCTCGCTTCTCCAAGCTAAAAACACAATTTCGGCTTAATTGAATCACCCAGGATAGACACATGGAAGACAACAAAATATCTAACCATCAAATGGAAATTAATGACCTAATCGATCTTGCCATTACTAATGCGGCGATCCGAAGAGGATTAGTAGAGGGAGAGGATTGTTTAGCTTTATCTGATGACGAAGCTACAAAAGTTACTGGTGGCGCGACAATTAGTACAGATGTAAAATCTATAAACACTAAGACTCCACCAACAGTAGCAGGGTTTAAACCAATTTGTCCGCCGCTTATAGTGGGACTGATTGCACAGGATTACAATAAACTTGCTTAATTTTTTGCCTTCAAGTGTTAAAGATGCTCTTTCAATGGAGGCTAAATTAATGGAAGACATTACTCCCAAGCAAACAACTCTTTGTCCTAGTGCTAGACCCGAATCCGTAAATGGTGTTGTCTTTGGCATAGTTGCTGGAACAGCGATCGCACCTCGTATAGCCTATCTCAAAAAGCCCCTGCCCGTTACAGATGAACTGATGGCAAAGGCTACTGGATCGGTTACACCCGCAGAGATTTTCCGAACTGCAGCATCCTGCGCGGAATCAGGCTGTCAGCATTTTGATGGCAAAGACTGTCGTCTATCAATGCGGATTGTCGAAAAATTGCCTGCGGTAGTAGAAGAACTACCACCCTGTTCTATCCGCCGAAATTGTCGATGGTGGCAGCAAGAAGGCAAAGCAGCTTGTATGCGATGTCCGCAAATTGTGACAGATAACTATTCTTCATCCGAACAATTACGTCAAGCAGCAAATCCTGCTACAGATCCTTCCATTAATTTTCAATCTTCATTGGAGTAAAACCTCATTCCCAGGAAAGAATCATCATGTCCCTAGAAATTTTTGAAAAAGTCAAAGACTTTCTTGTCAAACTAGTTAAAGACGAAGCCTTCCGAACTCAACTCATGAGCGGGAAAGCGGAAGAAGTTAAAAAAGCTCTAGAAAATGGTGGCTATAACTTTTCTCAACAAGAATTTGAAACAGCCGCTATTCAAATATTAGAGTTGAAAGAATTAGGTGAGTTTCACGAACTTAGCGAAGAGGAATTAGTAGGAGCTTTTGGTGGTATTACAAGCATCAATGATAGAGTTATTCAACCATTATACGGCGTTATATATTGGCCTCCGAAAGGATGTCTAAAACCATGTATAAAACCAAAGCCAATTGACCCGCAACCGATGTACGGCATAGTTATCGATCCACCCGTACAAGCGCTATACGGAGTCGTTGCTCCATCAGAACTACAATAGCCCTAAGCTGACTTATTAGGGTTGTCATTTGTCATTGGTCAGTGGTCATTAGTTACTGGTCACTGGTGACTTATCTTTAAATTACAAACGACAAATGACAAATGACAAACGATAAATAACAAATAATTATTATGGCATATCATCGCAAAAGTTATGCAGTCTGGGAAATTACTTTAAAGTGCAATTTAGCTTGTAGCCATTGTGGTTCCCGTGCTGGAAATACTCGCTCTAAAGAACTTTCAACAGAAGAAGCTTTAGATCTTGTCAAACAAATGGCAGAAGTTGGGATTAAAGAAGTTACTCTCATCGGTGGTGAGGCATTTTTGCGTCCAGATTGGTTGGAAATTGCCAAAGCTATTAACGAGGCAGGTATGTTATGTGGTATGACTACTGGCGGTTATGGGATTTCATTAGAAACTGCACGTAAAATGAAGGCAGCGGGAATTCGCACTGTTTCCGTTTCCATTGACGGCTTAGAAGAAACTCACGATCGCCTGCGAGGAAGGAAAGGTTCTTGGAAATATGCTTTTCAAACCATGCGCCATTTACGAGAAGTTGGTATTTCCTTCGGTTGCAACACCCAAATAAACCGCTTGTCAGCGCCTGAGTTTCCTTGTATCTATGAATGCATTCGTGATGCTGGTGCTCGTGCATGGCAAATTCAACTCACCGTCCCCATGGGTAATGCAGCCGATAATGCGGACATACTCCTTCAACCCCATGAACTACTGGATATCTACCCCATGCTAGCTCGTGTCGCCCGTCGCGCCTACCAGGAAGGAGTTCAACTCCAAGCCGGAAATAATATTGGTTACTATGGTCCTTACGAACGGCTGTTACGGGGACGGGGAAACGAGCATGAATTCTCATTTTGGCAAGGTTGTGGTGCAGGGCTTTCCACTCTGGGAATTGAAGCCGACGGAGCAATCAAAGGTTGTCCCTCATTACCTACTACCGCCTACACAGGTGGTAATATTCGAGAGCATTCTTTGCATGACATTATTGAAAATTCAGCACAACTGCGTTTAAATCTGGGAGCAGGAACGCCTGAAGGCACAAAACATCTATGGGGTTTCTGTAAAACCTGCGAATATGCAGAACTTTGCCGTGGAGGTTGCAGTTGGACGGCTCATGTTTTCTTCGATCGCAGAGGTAATAATCCTTACTGTCATCATCGCGCTCTTGTTTATCAAGAACGAGGTTTGAGAGAGCGTGTTATTCCTAAAGTGAAAGCACAAGGACTACCCTTTGATAATGGTGAATTTGAGCTAATTGTGGAGCCTATAAGTACTCCTCTACCAGAAAACGATCCATTAAACTTTTGTGCTGATAATATTCAGTGGTCTGAAAGTTGGCAGAACAAACCCGAAATTTCTTACTCATTGATGGAGCAATAGCTCGTGATGGAAAATATAGAAATTCTCAAAATTCAAGAAAAAAACACCGACGTTGATTCATCTTTTGATGAATTAGAAAAAACTCCTCTGCTTCCTCGTTCAGCTTGGAACAGGCAATTAAGCCATTTAAAAGAAGTTTTTAAAGCCAAGCAAGCTTTAGATAAAATAGAACAGATTTATAAAGATTCTAAAAATCTTAAAGAGTCGAAGTATTCGTGATGAAAACTTTACCATCAATATGAAATCTTTCCTTCCCAAATGCATGGGTTTTATTCTCTATTTCCCCAGGGAAGATGGGATTAGAGGATGAGGTCAATAAAGTTTTAGCACATTTAAAGTGCTCACTTTGACTTTGCCATAATGAGGATGCTTGAAAAGTCATGATTGATGGATTAAATATTTTTTACACCACCCTAACCCAGAGCTTGCAAAAGGGAGGGAACTAAGTTTTTCTTATTTCCCCCCTTTCCTAGAGGGGACTAAGGGGGGTAATAATGTATAAAAATGGTAACTAAACACTTTTCAAATATCCTCGTTATAGCGAAATAAATTTACTAATTTTTTTAATTTAAACAATTCTAAATTTTATTGAAATTAAAGTTATTATGAATTACTATTTTAAGTAATTTCTTATAAAAGAAATACAAAATAATTATAATAAATATGTAATAATAAAAATGCCAAGATCGAGAATTTAGGAAAAGTATTTCTAGCTATGATTATCTCTGATTTAAGTCATTTAGATATTCTTTCTGAAGATGATGCAATTTTAGGAAGTGCTGGAGCTACAGTTAGCACGAATGCTACAGCTTCTGGTGACTATACCCAAACTAAGGCTGTAACTAAATCCTTTGCTCTACCGTTGGGTAATAATGGTTCTCTGGCTATCGGTATTGGTTATGCTCAAGCATCTGCAGTGGATTCACAAGATGCTAGTGCTGTGACTTCTGTTTCCGGATCTGCTAACGGAGATATCAATTTTGTTATTGGGAAAAATTATTCCACCGATAATGGTCCTAGGGCTAGAGCGGGAGGTGTTGTTCTTGCAGTAGGAATCGATATTCCTGGATAAATGCGCTTAACTAAAATCAGACTTGAGACGGGTGCATCTCGCAAATTTTCAGAGTCGCTATTTGAATGTATTGTCAATGCGATTGCTGAAGTTTTTGGACTCATAAACAAACTTTGCGATCGCACTGACTTTCATTAAAATGCTGAGGCACGAAGCCTCATCTCTTGAGTGCGGGGTGCTGACGTTAAACCTCTGCAGACACTTTTGACTCTGAAGAGGATTCTAAAGATTTTCCTTTGCGTTTACCCTTTAATACTAAGCTAACAACTGCACTTGGCGCAAGTAAAGCAAGGATACTTGAAGGTTCAGGTGCTTGCACTTTAGCCTGATTTCTCCTAATTTCCACTAGTGCTAAAACTGTGTCTTGAGTTATCTCTCGGTTTAAAGAACCTTTAACAGACGCCGTAATAAATTCATTGTTGCCTCCAAAGCTATAGTTATATTCACTTTCTGGCTCAAGGAAGGTAATATTTTCACTTTTATCCAGTGCAAGGAAATCGTCGTCTCCAAGAGTATTTAAATTTCCCACAAGGCTAAAGAAATCTAAAACACGCTCTCGCTCTGTGTCAACTAAGGCTAAAAATATATCTCCAGCTGCTCTTGCATTTTCTCCAGGAGGATTGTCTATTGATGTTTCTAGATCTAAATTAGCTGTAAAATCAAAACGAAAGGGTGTATTTGCCTCTACATTGAAGAAGCCGCGAACTATAGTTTCACTTTTTGCCAATCCCAAGTAATTTCTCGTTTCACCTAAGGCTGTACTTAAAGATGAAGTAGATGCGAAGGATGGTTCCGTCAGAAACCCTGCTTGCGCGTCAGCAAAAGCATTTACCAAACCTTGCTTTGAAACAGCCAGTGTGTCAGTGTCAGCTACACTATCAGTCAAAAAGGGTTTTTGACTGAAGTTGATATAGAGTGATTCGCCTTGAGACGTTGCAAAGGTAGCAGCATAACTAGGTGATACGGCTAATACAGAACCTGCGATCGCAGGAGTCGCAAACAGCAAAAAGTGCTTTGCTCTTTGTAAGTGTGGGTTTATAGTTCTCATCTGTATGTAATTTTGAATGGATGCAAAACTTGGCAATCTCAACCTGTAAGCCAGGAAAATACCTAGCTCACTCCGAACCTATTGCCAAACAATTTTTCTTCAAACAAAGAATGCTTGTATCAGTCTTTATGGCTAAAAGACTGTGGTAAATACTATGTACCCCTGGGAGGTCAATTTTTACTTACGTAACTATACTACTGTTCTCAAACTATGTCTCGTGTAAACTTTCCATAATATATTGTCAAATTTACACAAAAGTTTTTTTATCAAATTTTTATAAACTCATCAATTTAATACAAATTTCTGAAATATTGAGGTTGTAGCGTCGAATCTACCCCCCTTAGTCCCCTAGGGCTGTTTCATTTTCCAAAGAAAAAACCTCAAACTCTTATTTGTCCGTTCTTTACCTGGGATAGTTCACAAACTGGAAACGATGCTTTGAGGTTTTCAAGTTTTATCTACGAAGAATGAAACAGCCCTACCCTTGGAAAGGGGGAAAATTAGGATTCTCAGTTCCTTATACAAGGAGAAAATCGTCTTTTCACGTTATCTCAATAGGAATCAGCCATCCTTAATTTTCTTTACCTGTACAGAATCTCCAACAGAGGCGTTCCCTACAGTGTATACACAAGTCTATAATACCTAGCCGATATACCGAGGTTTTAGCGTTATTTTACGCAATCCTAAACCTCCCTTTTTTAACTACGGCGTACACAAAAGTCTCCTAAAATGCCTTCTGACAGTTTCGATCCCCCCCTAGCCCCCCTTAAAAAGGGGGGAAATTTCTTCAAGTCCTCCGATAAATTGGGGGGTTTTGGGGGCTCTCTAAAGATGCGTACACCACCGTAGCCCTTTTTTAAGAAGAGAAAATTTTTATACAACCACATTTTTTTTATATAATTTTTATTTTAAACTTAATATAAAGAGAATTTAAAGATTTGATGAAGATTGTTTTTTTAAAGGCAGAAACCCTTGACTAAGTACTAAGAAGTTTTACTATTAGTGAACAGTAGTTTGATACACAGACTCAAGAAATGTTGCTTCGTCATTGAAATTATCTTTCAGGGATTTCAAATTTCATCAGAGTTTGCGTATTCAAACCAATTCTTTAAGGTTGCAAACAAGAGCCACAATTTTGGTACTTAAGGGTAGGCTTTGGAACCATAAAGACTTGGTACACTACGTTTTCACATAGCTAATAATTTGCTGTAGTTATTCTTATATACAGCAATCCTATTTGATTTATAAAAAACAAGTTGAATGGCATTGCCTACTAAAAAATACGATGTGGGCATTGCATACCATACAGTACCTAAAATTGTTGATAAATAATTTAGGATTGCTATATTGATGTTTTTAGGAATATTCCCAAGTGAAATTATTCCCAACAATGGAAGAAAACCATTAGTAAAACATGAAGAATGTAGACAAGAAGATTGCAATAGATGGTCAGGTGTGCTATAAATTTTTAACACCTTTTCAGCGCAAAATTCTAATTAAGAATTTACAAACAAATTTACAGCCAGAATACCGTCGAAGGCTGGAAATTATGTTAATGGCAGACCAGGGGAAATCGCAAACTCAAATCTGCGAGATATTAGGTTGTTCAAAAGAAATGGCGCGTTACTGGAGCACTGTGGCAAAAGCGGGGCTAGCACATAAATGGCAAGAACAACCGAAAGGCAGACCCAAGACAGTTAATGACCAATACATTGAAAGATTAAAAGAATTGGTGAGATATAGCCCTCGCGAGTATGGATATGGATTTGATACGTGGACTGCTCAATGGTTAAGCAAACATCTAGCTCAAGAATTGGGCATTGAAATTAGCGATCGCCATATCAATCGCTTGCTGAAAAAAATGGGACTTTCCAAAAAACAAAAAAGCTCTTCTAACAAAGCAGTCAGAAACCAGCCTAAGGATGCAGCGATCGCGATCGATGACTTGCAATCCAACGTTGAGCCAAGTTTCCATTGGTCATTCAATTTAATTCAGCATAACTAGTACACGAAGGCAGAAGTCCGCTCGTCAGAGGAGCCACTACAGTGGACGGGTTCCACAGGCTTCAGCAAGTGGTGAGTCCAGTCCTACAGGCGGTGAGACCAGTGCTGCAGGCGGGTTTCCCGCCGTAAGCGACTGGCGTATAGCCCTGCGGGCATAGCTTCGCATCGTGGAGCGTGTGCTTGCACATAGCGTCTGTGCTCCTGAGATACGCGTAAGAGCGTGGCAGAAGGTGCCAAAGTTTTGATTGACAGCTTTTTGCTTGTTACTAATGGTTGCTTTATTTACGCCAACCTGTACTAGTCAGTGGTTAGTAGATAGTCGTAAGTCGTTAGTAGTTAACAAATAACAACTAACCGCTGACCACTCACAATTAACCATTAACAATTAACCATTAACCAATATGTTATCAGAGTTTTCTTTACAACAACTCGGTCAACAACTTATCAGTATCTTAGGTGAGAAACTTCCAGAACAAGAACTTGCTTCATACCAGACAATGGTAGAGATCGTAGAACCACCAGCAGCAAAGCAGTTTTGGCACTCAACAAATACTCATACTGGAATTTATATAGTCCTTACTGGAAAAGTAAGACTGCTAGATAGTTCTGGTAATTTAATTTCCACCCTCGAAGTCGGAGCATCATTTGGTGAAGTGACTCTTTTTCCAAACGAGAATTTCAGCCCCTATGCTGCTAGAGCTTCATATAACTTGAAGCTTTGCTATCTAAACAAACAAATCTTGCAAATTTTAATAAGTAAATATCCCAATATCCAAGCTCACTTGTTGGCTCGCGCAGAAAGTTGGGAGCGACTTCTAAATTCTTACCAACAAGAGGCGGACACATCATATCAAGATGTATCCATGACTTCTGGCTTAAAGATTGACGAGCGAAAAAGCCATGACTACACTTCTGTTCCAATAACAGAGCGAAGGAAAGTCATTCCATTTCCCTCGCAGACCATAGCACAACCAAAACAAAAAAGATCGCGTGTTTACTTTCCCAATCCCAAAGTCAGAGTAGGGCAAATATGGGGACGACTGACGCGGCGCTATCCGTTCTTTGAACAACAAAGCCTTGCAGACTGTGGTGTAGCCTGCTTGGTGATGATTGCTCGCTATTGGGGAAAGCGCCTGAGTGTCAATCGATTGCGAGAATTAGCCAATGTTAACCGTAGTGGAGCCTCTTTGCGTGCATTAGCAGCAGCAGCAGAAAGCATTGGTTTTTCTACCCGTCCTGTAAAAGCTAGTTTCGATAAATTAGCAGAACAACCCCTACCCGCGATCGTGCATTGGGAAGGCAAACATTACATTGTCGTGTATGAAATTACTTCCAAATATGTGATTGTTGGCGATCCTGCTGTTGCTCAACGGAAGCTGAGCCATGCAGAGTTCAAAAGGGGTTGGACGGGTTATGCATTGTTATTGCAACCTACAGCACGACTCAAAGAAAGCCAAGAAGCGAGTACGCCGTTTTGGCAGTTATTCGAGTTAGTCAAACCACATACGACTGTTCTAGTAGAAGTCTTCTTGGCTTCTGTGTTTATTCAGGTTTTTGGGCTGGTCACACCTTTATTTACACAGTTGTTATTAGACCGAGTGATTATCCAAGGTAGCACCATTACCTTAACTGCTATTGGTCTGGGCTTGGTGATTTTTGGTTTGTTCCGCGTTGCGATGAACGGACTACGACAATATTTGCTGGATCACACGGCAAATCGAGTAGGAGTCTCTTTGTTGGTGGGGTTTATCAAACATACCTTCCGCTTACCCTTAGCCTTTTTTGAGTCTCGTTACGTTGGTGATATTATTTCTCGCGTTCAGGAGAATCAAAAAATTCAGCGCTTTCTTACGGGAGAAGCACTGTCCATAATTCTTGATTTGCTTACAGTAGTTGTTTATATAGGATTGATGTTTTGGTATAGCTGGCAAATGGCATTGCTAGTGCTATTGGTTATACCACCCTTTTTCCTATTAGCTCTGATAACCACGCCTTTACTCCGCCGTATCAACCGTGAGGTGTTTAATGCTTTAAGCGAAGAGAACAGTTATTTGATTCAATCTCTGACGGGAATTCGTTCTATCCGGTCAATGGCAATTGAGCAAACAGTTCGCTGGCGTTGGGAAGAACTCCTAAATCAGTTGATCAAAAAAATGTTTGGCGCTCAAGTCGTTGCAAACCAACTACAAATTTTCAGTTCTACCATCGAATCTTTGGCAACGACAGGATTACTGTGGTTTGGAGCATGGTTAGTGATTCAAAACCAACTATCCATCGGGCAACTTGTTGCTTTCAATATGCTGTTGGGTAATGTCATTCATCCTTTTCAGCGTCTAACAGTTCTGTGGAATCAATTGCAAGAAATTGTTGTAGCCACCGAGCGGATTAATGATGTTCTCGATGCAGAACCAGAAGAAGATTTACTTTTATCACCCCGCCAGTCCTTACCAAGACTTTGCGGTCACATTCGCTTCGAGAATGTCACATTTCGCTACCATCCAGAAAGCGACACAAACATACTGGAAAACATTAACTTTGAAATCCAGCCCAATCAAACTGTAGCGGTTGTGGGGCGTAGCGGTTCTGGTAAAACTACGCTTTCTAAATTAATCTTGGGATTATATCCTCCCACTACAGGTAAAGTCTCGATAGATGGTCACGATGTAGCTAATATTTCTCTCAAATCGCTGCGTTCTCAAATGGGTGTTGTTGACCAAGAGACTTTCTTATTTGGCGGTACGATTCGAGAAAACATCAGCATTGCTCACCCAGAAGCCACTCTAGAAGAAATTGTTGAGGCGGCGCGTTTAGCAGGCGCAGATGAATTTATTCGACAACTACCACTTGGCTACGAAACTCAAATTGGTGAAGGTGGCGGAATGCTTTCTGGCGGTCAACGTCAGCGTTTAGCGATCGCTCGTGCATTGTTAGGTAATCCCCAGTTCCTAATTTTTGATGAAGCCACCAGTCACCTAGATGCAGAATCAGAACGTATCATTCAGAACAACTTGAAGACTATTCTCAAAGGACGTACTAGCTTGATTATTGCTCATCGCCTCTCTACCATACGCGATGCTGACTTGATTTTGGTGTTAGACCAGGGGATTTTGATCGAAAGCGGTACTCATGATGAATTAGTCGCGAAAAAAGGACATTATTACTACCTCAATCAAAAACAACTCACTCAAGCAGGTTGAGTCATTTGTCACTGGTCACCGATCGGTTTTGTTGGGTTTCGTTCCTCAAACGCCACATCGCTCAACGGGGGGAACCCTCCGCAGTTGCTTCAACGGGGGGAACCCCCGCAACGCACTGCTCTCCACACGCGAGTGGCTCCCCAACCTACGGTCACTTCCTCATTCTCTATCCCCTTCATATGGCTAATCTATCTAATAATTCATCATCAACATTCTCTCCCTCTGAGGAGCGACAAATAACTGACACAGCCCTAAATTCAGTTAAGGAAGCTCGTCCTGTAAAAGAGCATTCTAGCGATTGGTTTTACGGTACTGAGGAACTCTTAGATGCTTTACCAAAACGTTGGACGCGCTCTTTGCTGTATATGCTTGTGGTTTTTAGTGCGATCGCTTTACCTTGGGCGATGTTTTCAAAAGTCGATGAGACGGGAAGTGCTAGAGGACGTATCGAACCACTCGGCGCAGCACAAAGATTGGATACTCAAGTCAGTGGAAGTGTCACTGCGGTTAAAGTTAAAGAAGGAGAATTGGTAAAAGCGGGACAAGTTTTAGTAGAACTGGAGTCAGATGTCTTAAAAACTGATTTGCAGCAGACACGTGCAAAGCTCGAAGGACAAAAAAATCGGTTGGCGCAACAAAATTTACTCAAAAATCAACTCTTACTGGCTATTAGTGTCCAACAACAACAAAACCAATCTCAAGAATTAGAAAAGATTGCTCAACTTAATCAAGCAAAGCAAAACCTGGATGCAAAACAAAGCACTTATAACTTACTAAAATTGGAGAAACTTGCTTTGGTTGACCAAGCAAAGCAAAACCTAATTTCTACCCAGACTGTCCATAACTTAGCCACAATTCGCTGGAATCGCGATTTAAAAGAAGTCCAACGCTATCAAAAGCTGTTACAAAAGGGCGCAATTGCCGAAATCAAAATCGTGGAACTGGAAAAAGCCGCAGAAGAAAGCCAAAGGTTGCACGAGCAAACTCAATCGGATATTAAACAAGCTCGGTTGCGTCTGGCTGAGGAGCAAAACCGCTATCAGACGATTATGCGTCAAGCACAAGCAGACATTGAACAAGCAAAACTGAGACTTGTCGAACAACAAAGTAGTTATAAAAGTGTGCTTCATACTGGCAAATTGGCTTTGTTGAAAAATCAGGAACAACTCAAAGATTTGCAAACACAAATAACTAGCTTGCGTTCTGAGATTGCTCAAACAAACAGCCAGATAACATCCTTAAAGCTTCAGTTAGAGCAGCGAATTGTTAAATCTCCTGTAGATGGAGTCATTTTTGAATTACCTATTGAGAAGCCAGGAGCCGTAGTGCAACCAGGTCAGATGATAGCCCAAATAGCCCCAAAAGAATCTCCTTTTGTACTTAGAGCCTCTATACCCAGCCAAAATACTGGTTTCTTGAAAGTGGGTAATAAAGTGAAAATCAAGTTTGACGCGTATCCTTTTCAAGATTATGGAGTCGTCTCCGGACGTGTCAGTAGAATTTCACCAGACTCCAAACTTCAGGATACAAATCAAGGCAAAATGGAAACTTTTGAATTGGATATTACTCTAGATTCGTTTGATATCCAAACTGGCAATAAACGCATTCCTTTAACCCCCGGTCAGACAGCAACAGCAGAAGTCATTACTCGACAACGTCGAGTTATTGATTTCATCTTAGATCCATTTAAGAAGCTACAAAAAGGCGGGTTAGAACTTTAGCGATTGGTGAGTTGTTAATTGTTAGTGGTTAGTGGGTATTTGAACATAAAAACTGGCAACCAACCACTAACAGCGTTAATTTTTTGGAGGAATTGAATCATGTTAAGTTGTTTGAATATCTCCCTTAATGATATCCTTTTTCAGTTGAAAGTTTCCTATCAAATGCCAGGATTAATAGAAGCGATCGCCGCTCGTAAAATTATTATGAATTCTGCTCGAGAAGCAGGTATTCAAGTCGATATAACCTCACTACAACAAGCAGCAGATAGCTTGCGATTAGCCAACAATTTGCTGAAAGCAGAAGATACCTGGGCGTGGCTGCAAAAACATCATCTTACTTTAGAGGAATTTGAACAATTAGCAGAAACAAATCTGTTGTCTGCACAATTAGCTAACCATTTATTTGCAGACAAAGTTGAACCCTTCTTTTACGAACATCAACTGGATTACTTGGCTGCTGTTACCTATGAAGTTGTCTTAGACGATGAAGATGTAGCCTGTGAGCTTTTTTATGCTCTTATAGAGCGCGAAATCAGTTTCCAAGAAGTAGCCCGTAAATATATCAAAAATCCCGAACTACGTCGTGCTGGTGGATATCGCGGTGTACGATATCGTACTAACTTTCCAGCGGAAATCGCTGCTCTTGTCTTTGCTGCAAATCCCCCACAATTACTCAAACCCATAGTAACTTCTCAAGGTGTTCATCTCTTGAGTGTTGAGGAAATTATTCAACCGGAATTAAATCAGCAACTGCATTTTAAGATTATGACTGATTTGTTTTCTGCATGGTTAAAGGAACAAATTGCGGAAATAGAAATTGTCACGCAGTTTGAACCAGATTCTTCTTATTCTCAAACCGTCCCAGAACTTTTAAAACTTGCTTAAAAGTAGTTTATAAAATTCAATATGTATTTACTATGGTGCGTTAGCAGAAGCTGAACGCACCATTGTCTCACTTTGCTTGATTTACCTCTCCCTCTAAAAATACCGATTTTTGTAAAATAGGTAGTGAACCTTACGCTTTATGGTAATTTTTTAACGGAAAGGAAACTATTTGATTATTCCATCAGCTTCAGATACGCTCGTTCAAAAACCCGGTTTCTTTTATAAGAAACCGGGGTTTTAAATTTTACTTCTTTATTTTGAGGACTGATTTGTAACGATGAGGTAAATCAAGTAAGCTGCAAATGCTTTTAATAATGTGGTAGCAAATATCTGAAAAGCATTACCACCAAATACAGCTACACACTCGTTTTCAGAAAGATCGTTTAGAAAAGTATCAGAACCAGATAAAACCCGGTCATTAGCACTGGATAAATCAGAAATTGTAATTTTAGCCATTATTGTTGTTAAATGAATGATTAAATCTCTGTACTACTCCTGTTCCACTAGAAGATTACCTATTGAAATGAACTGTAGTCGAAGTCAAGGAGATGAAGAAAGAAGAAAAGAAAATTTGTAATCTCGTAGCGGTCAGGGGGTACTTTATATTGTTGAAGAAATTTATAGGAAGAAGAATGACGTGCATTTTTTCACAAGAGCTGACTGTATGGATTCAAAATCCCAAGCCTATAAGTTGTTTGTTTTAGGTTGGAGCTAGAATCCCCAACCTAAAACCAAACTTCTTCCTTCTTTCTTCATTTAATCAAAAGGTCAGTTATACTATTTGTATATACAATTGCTATTTTTAAGACATGAATTAGCAAAAAGACAAAGTAGTATAACATTCCCGATTGTTGGTAATTTGAATTATTTAACCAACTGGTAAATAGCTAAAATGCCTGTTCCTTTTAAGAAAGTATTTTGCAGGATTTTAGCTATTTCTACTACAAAGCCACCGTAGCCCAATACAAAAGAAGTGAGTGCATCAAAACCACCATTCACACAAGTAGTTTCTGCTTCTGCTACTTCATTAATAAAAGATTCAGAGTTTACTGTCAAGTCTGAAATTGTAATTCTAGACATAATGTATTACTTCCCTAAGATGTATTGTTGTTTTGCTTAAGCACTTGGTTGCTTAACCGTTGTATATATATTGAGCGATTTCAATTGTGAATTCAAGGTTTAAAAATTAGATTTTTGGACATAAATCCAGGCAAAAATATCTGGCATTTCTTTCTAAAATACAGCGGATTTCAACTTGGTGAGGTACAAAAATTACCCCCTCTGTCTCCCCCCTAGTAAGGTTACAATGGTGTACAGATTTCTAGAAAAGAGATGAAACATCGTCAAAAGAGAGAATTGGAATGAAGTTCCCCCCTTTTTTAAGGGGGGTTAGGGGGGATCGAAACCGCAATGAATGCACTCTGTAAGACTTCGTACACTACCTTAGCTTGGTAAGGGGGATGAAAGGGTGTACTTGATTCAGATGCAAAGCGCTGTAAGTTTTTTTAGCAAATTGAATAGAAATATAACTATTTTTATCTACTAATGCTAATTCATCTATTGACTCAGCTATTCCTTTTTTTTAGGGGTTCATAGAAACGATCTATACTGTAAGCTTCGATCCTCTTGGCTAATTCTTTTAAGACAAAAATCCAGGATATTTTGTTCGTAAAACTTATTTCTGTAAAATACTCCCTTCATCCATTTATAGATGGGGTAACAATTAAAAAGTCCCTCTCCGAGTGGGAGAGGGACTGGAGATGAAGATTTTTTCATGCCAAGCATGAAATTTTTCGATCGAGGTGAGTTTGGATCAAAGTTGCCGAAAATCTAACTATTAATTGACTAATTGACAGCGGCTTGAGGTCTTGGCGAACCGGGAATAGTAACATCTATCGGTGTCACCTCTGCTGATAGCTGTGTCAAAGGTGGGTTAATAGCTGTTTGATTGCCTACTACTAACGTGACCATATTTTCAGGCTTAAGATACTGCTTCGCAACTCGGAGAACATCAGCAGCTGTCGTTGCAGCTACCGCTTTTTGATAGCGGAAGAGGAAATCAGACGGATAGCCGTAATACTCATATCGCATGAGGCGTGACAGTGTTTGAGCGGGGTCTTCAAAATTGAAGACAAAAGAATTAAGAGTAGATTCTTTCGCAAAAGACAATTCTTGTGGTGTCACCTGTTCTACTTGCAAACGCTTGATTTGTGCTTGAACGGCTTTCACAAATTGTACCGTAGCATTAGAACGGGTTTGTCCGCCTGCAATAAACATTCCAGGGTAATCGTATCGGGGACTCCAAGAACCATACACCGAATAAGCTAAACCCTGACGGGAACGCACTTCATTAAACAAGCGCCCGCCAAACCCAGTTAACACCCCGTTTAACACATCCAACGCTGGATAATCGGGATTGCTCAAAAGCCCTCCTAGGTGTCCGATCAAGATATTACTCTGAGTCAATTGGGGCTGGTTGACAAAAAAGACACCACCTTTTTTTGCTTGGGACACGGGAGGTAATTGGGGTTTACTGATTTTGGGGTTAGCTTTCCAATCGCCTAGCTTTGCTTGAATGAGCGATCGCATTTTTTGCGAGTCAAAATCCCCTACAATCCCCAAAATGATATTATTCGGGTAAAAAGATTGCTGGTAAAACTGAACTAAATCCTCACGCGAGATATTATTTAACGTCTCATACTCTACCGTGCGAGCATAAGGGCTTTCTTTTCCGTAGATCAATTTTTGAAATTCTCGATTGGCAATGTCATCCGGATCGTCATTGCGGCGGGAAATAGAACCCCGTACTTGAGTTTTTGCCAAGTCTAACTTGTCTTGAGCAAATGCTGGTTCCCGCAGAACTTCCGCAAACAACCCAAAAACCGTATCTACATCTTCCGTCAGTGCTTCAAAGCCAGCACTCCCAGAAGCTTCACCGATACCCGTTTCTACGGAAGCTGCTCGTTGTTCTAACAATTGGTTGAGCTCATCTGGAGAATGTTTCAAAGTTCCCCCAGAACGCATGACTGTACCGGTTAACTGAGCCAAACCAACTTTATCTCCTGGTTCAAAGCGATCGCCTGTACGTATCATTGCCGAACCACTCACCAACGGCAATTCGTGATTTTCCATCAAATACACGACCATACCGTTATTCAGCACATACCGTTCGTACTTTGGCAATTTTACCTCAGGGAGCTTTGGAAATTGCAATTCTGTATAGTGCTTAGCTGCCGTCGCCGCTTCTGTAAGATTCAGCATTCCAAAACACAGCAACGGAACAAGGGCAAAACAAACCAGCAACGAGTTCAACAACCTTTTCACCCTCAATCTTTTATGAACGTACCTCTTCATTTTTTTCTACTCCTTTTCAGCGTCCCTCGCATCTAGTTAGGTTCATCCCTTTGACCCTTGTTTCGACAACAGCTTACCAATAGTACGATTTTCTGGTGAAAATGTTGCTTTTGCCACTCGCTGAATATCAGCAGTTGTTACCGCTTCAATTGCGTCTAATTGCTTAAACAAATTCCGCCAAGAACCAGTTTTCACTTCATACTCCAACAACTGCTGCGCCATTCCCATATTAGAATCCAATGTACGCAATAAACCTGCCCTAGCTTGTGTTTTCACGCGCTCTAGCTCCGTCGCTGAAACAGGTTCCGTTTTCAACCTATCTATTTCCTTTCGCAAAGCCACTGCCACTTCATCAACCGTATGACCGGGAGCCGTGAGAGTATAAAATAACATCAAATTAGGATATTTATCTCCTGGAAATCCGCTAAATCCCTGTGCGGCTAGTGCCAATCGTTGTTTTTCTACCAAGGACTTATACAACCGTGAAGTTCGCCCATCACTTAGCAAACTACCTATAATCTCATATACGGCTTGGTCGGGATGAGTGATTGCCGGACGGTGGTAACCTTCTAAGTACCAAGGTTGCGACGGGAATTCTAAAGTTACTTCTCTTGTTTGTGTCTGCTTTGGTTCTGTTGGAAGTTTGGTAATAAATTTTGGTTTTGCTTTAAAGCGTCCAAAGTAGATTTCTGCCAGTCTTTTGACTTCAGTTGGATTGACATCACCAACAACAGCAATTGTCAAGTTACTCGGGACATAATGTGTGTCAAAAAACTTTTGCACGTCATCGGTTGACAAATTGCGGATATCTTCGTCATAACCAATAACCGGACGCCTGTAAGGATGGACTTTGAAAGCAGCATCAACAAACTTTTCAATCATCATTCCAATTGGGGAATTTTCCACCCGCAGCCGTCGTTCTTCTAGGATGACATCTTTTTCTTTAAAAAACTCGCGCCGAAGAACGGGGTCGAGAAATCTTTCGGATTCGAGGGACATCCACAGTTCTAATTTGTTGGAAGGAAAACTGTAAAAATAACGGGTTGCTTCTGTAGATGTATTGGCGTTTAAGCCTACACCGCCTGCTTGTTCTACAATTCGCCCGAGTTCGTTTTGTTCTACAACCTTGGCAGCTTGAGCTTCTACTTTCTCAAATTCAGTTTGTAACCTAGCCGCTTCATCCTGTTTTCCAGCAGCTTTTGCTGTTTTGATTTGTGCTGCTATTTGATCCAAGCTATCTAGTAATGGTTTTTCTACTTTGTAGTTTTCCGTACCAATAAGTGTTGTTCCTTTAAATGCCAAATGTTCTAGAAAGTGGGCTACACCTGTTTTTCCATTAGGTTCATCTACTCCACCTACATCAGCATAAGTTAAAAAGGAAACAACAGGTGCTTGATGGCGTTCTAGAACAATGAACTTCATACCATTGTTCAGGCGGAACTCTGTTAACTGCTTAATAACGCGATTTAAATACGGTTGAATCGAAGTTTGAGTGGTTTTGGGGGTTTGTGTTCTTGCGACAGCAACTCCAGGTAGCAAACCCCACCAAAGAAGTACTACCACCATTACTGTGGCAAAATATTTTTTTACTTCCCTTTGGTATAAGCAACTAAGCCTGTTCATAAGCAACAATAAAATCAAAGATCTATTACAACAAAATATAGACGGCTTTGCCAACAGTCTTCTTAATCTTGTATTAAGCTTTCTCCAGTTGTTCTACTTCACGTTAGACAATAATGCTACAAATCCTGTTCCGGATATATCACTATAACTGCTATGCGAGTTTTTAATTCTCCCCCACCCTCAGAAGCGCAAACACGCGATCGCATTCTCAAGGCGGCTAGACGTTTGTTTGCCTCTCAAGGATTTGATGGTACGACCACCCGCGATCTAGCACAAGCAGCTGGTGTTGCAGAAGGTACTCTGTTCCGTCATTTTTCCAATAAAAAGGCGATTTTAGTTGAGGTAGCGACTCAAGGATGGGTAGAAATTCTAACGGACTTGCTGACAGAATTAAGTGAAATGGGCAGTTATAAAGCCGTTGCTCAAGTTATGCGCCGTCGGATGTGGAATATGCAGAAGAATGCCGATCTCATGCGGGTTTGTTTTATGGAGGCACAATTTCATCCCGATTTGCGCGATCGCATTCAGCTAGAAGTCATTACAAAAATGACAGACGTTGCAGAGGCGTTTTTTCAAACGGCTATGGATAAAGGAGTTTATCGGAAAATGGATGCCAACCTCGTTGCTAAAGTTTTCTTAGGGATGTTTGCCGTTGCGGGCTTTTCCAACAATACTTTGATGGAACCTGATGCTTCTCCAAAAGAAATGCAGGAAATGGCAGAAGGACTAGCAGATATTTTTCTCAATGGAGTGTTAATAAAAGATTAAATTTGCTAATGGCTAATGGCTAATGGCTAATAGCTAATGGCTAATAGTCCAATTAGCAATTAGCAATTAGTACTTTTGCTTGATAGCTCCACTGTTGAACTTGCTCGACAGAAGGGCATAAATCCCGACTTTGCATTGTTGCAACTACAAGGCGTAAGATTTGTTTGTGTAGTTTGTGAACGGGAATAGCTGCTAACTGTGTTGCGGAGATTACACCAGCATGGAGTAATAACCCGCAATATTGTGTTCCCACACTGGGGATGCGGGCTAAATCGGCTAAAGCTACCCATTTATGAATGTACTGAACGTGAATTTGTAATTTGTTTGCTAGCGCTAATTTAGTTGCTGGATTTTTTCCATGTTTAATCAATGCGGCTGTAGTCGTAATACCGCAATTCTCCAGTTGAGATTGTTCTTCTTGGCTCAGTCCGGGTAGTTGCGCGAGCGGCCAATCGCAGGATGAAATAGTACCTACTCTTGTTTTTTGCTTTAGGGTCATTTTGAATTCAAAACTCTGTTCTTTATTCTGGCAAATAATACACCGCTCGGCGATCGATAACTTTTTTCAGGAATTCAATGAAGTCAAAACAGGCCCTATTAACTTAAAGCGTGTTGGGAACAGTCCTGTGTCCAACAATAAAACGCTAACGTTAATGAGGATGTCAGAAGACTACACCGAGCTGCTTGCAGGCGGTGTATGTAGTTCACTACCTTGAGAACTGTTCCTGCTCAAGTCCATCTTGCGATCGCTTTCTTGCACCTCAAGTCCCCACAGAAGACGCCATTCTGATTCTAGCTGTGTTGAGCGATCGACTTTGATACAACTGAGTTTGGCACCGAGTAAATTGGCTCCCCTAAGGTCAGCCCCTTCTAAATTCGCCCCTTCTAAATTTGCCTCCTCTAAATTGGCGTTCCTCAAGTCAGCGTTCTTCAAATTTGCACTACTGAGGTTAGAGTTCCTTAAATCAGAACCAACAAGGATAGCGTCCTTGAGCTTGGCTTCACTAAGATTGGTATCCCGAAGAATTGCGCTTTGAAGGTTTGCACCCCTAAGTTTGGTACTGCTCATATAAGCACCACTAAGATTGACGCCTAACAGTTTGGCATTGCTGAGATTTCCGCTCCAAAAGTAGACACCCGTGAGATTAGCGTTACTGAGATTGGCTGCCTTTAAGTCAGCATTGCTGAGGTTGGCGTTACTGAGATTGGCTGCCTTTAAGTTAGCATTGCTGAGGTTGGCGTTACTGAGATTGGCTTCCTTTAAGTTAGCATTGCTGAGATTGGCATTAACTAGCCGAACACTGCTGAGGTTTGCTTTCTGAAGGTGAGCACCACTGAGATTTGCACCAATTAATTGAGCATCACTGAGATTGCTATTACACAAGTTGGCGTTACTGAGATCGGCATAATTGAGGCTAGATCCACTTAGATAAGCACAACCAAGGTCGATACCGGGTAATTGAGCATTATTTAAGCTCGCAAGGATTAAATTAACAGGAGTAGCGTCTTGACTTTGAGATGTTAACGCCATAATTTCTTGAAGAGAATTAAGGTGACTGTCCTGTTCTTGTTCTGTACTCTCTTTGTTACCTGAATCTTGAGCTTGGAATACTGTCAAACCCTCTTGCAAGCCTTGGATAAATTTCTTTTGTGTGCTTTTTATAAAGAATAAAGCACACAAGCATAAATATAAACTAACAACTAATATTGATGGATGTCCTTGTGTAATTATTAGCATGACTGTAGAGACAAAACCGAATAAAATCAATTGCTTGATTAACACGCTCGCTCCAGCTTTAGCTTCTTGGTCTGAACTAGCCTGTTCTCGATCGGTATTAGCCATGCTTACTTCTTTCCTCACCTTTCTTAAATTTATAGAAAAAATTAGCTAGAGATCCCAGAACATAGTTTTGGTTCTTTTAGCAGTCTTTAATTAATTTTGTGTCGGTTCAAAAACCGCACTTTTATGCCAAATAATAGAATCAACTTGTTTCCTGTAGATTCAGTAAGATTTATCAGCAACCTGAAATTATAAATGACACCTGAGTAATTGCAAAGCTTTTTTTAATCTTCCTAAATCAGCCGAATTTACCAAATTGGTAGATACAACACTATCCCCGATCTTACTACAATTAAGTATAACTATAGTTTTGATTTGAATTTTTCAGCAAACACTTTAAATAGAGCTTTTTTTAGCAGTAGTAATTAAATATATTTTTACTCCTACTTAAGCTACTCGATTATTTTAAGACTTAATACGAGTAGGCGGCAACTTGATTCATGGAATTTTGTCATATATTTTTATTTTTTTGCTAAAAATTCATTTTATTTGTCGAAGCCGATGAAAACTCAGTTTTAAGTATAAAATATTACTTTACAAGAAAAAGCTTTCTAAAATTCCTTTCTATATATGCTCGTATTGCTACAGTCTCAGTAAAAAACAACTAAGCTGAATATATATTGCGTTTAAACTTTGCTGGATAACTACCTGGAAACTCACTGAATTATGTTTGAAGCACTAGCTGACCGTTTAGAAGCTGCCTGGAAGAAAGTCCGGGGTCAGGACAAAATCTCCCAATCTAACATCCAAGAGGCTTTAAAGGAAGTACGTCGCGCCCTGTTGGAAGCAGATGTCAATCTCCAGGTAGTTAAAGATTTTATTACCGAAGTTGAAACCAAAGCGCAGGGGGCTGAGGTCATTGCTGGGGTACGACCCGATCAACAGTTCATCAAAATAGTTCATGATGAGCTAGTAAAAGTGATGGGAGAAGAAAACGTACCGCTCGCACAAGCCGATCGCGCTCCAACAATTGTGCTGATGGCTGGGTTGCAGGGTACTGGTAAAACGACTGCCACTGCCAAGCTAGCGTTACATTTACGTAAATTGGAGCGCAGTTGTTTGATGGTAGCAACAGATATCTACCGTCCGGCGGCTATTGACCAGTTAGTCACATTAGGCAAACAAATTGAAGTCCCTGTCTTTGAGATGGGAATCGATGCCAATCCAGTAGAAATTGCGCGACAGGGTGTAGAACGCGCTAAAGCAGAAGGTGTTGATACAGTTATTATTGATACTGCGGGTCGATTGCAAATAGATGAAGACATGATGGCGGAATTAGCCCGAATTAAAGAGGTTGTTCGGCCCCATGAAACGCTGTTGGTTGTGGATGCCATGACCGGACAAGAAGCAGCAAATCTTACCCGTACATTCCACCAACAAATAGGTATTACTGGTGCAATTTTAACCAAGATGGATGGTGATAGCCGTGGTGGGGCAGCACTTTCTGTACGGCAAATTTCCGGTTCGCCAATTAAGTTTGTAGGTGTTGGGGAAAAAGTTGAAGCGCTCCAACCGTTCTATCCCGATCGCATGGCTTCGCGCATTTTAGGTATGGGCGATGTCCTTACCTTAGTAGAAAAAGCACAAGAAGAAATTGACCTAGCCGATGCTGAGAAGATGCAGGAGAAAATCCTGTCAGCAAAGTTTGATTTTACCGACTTTCTCAAGCAGATGCGCCTGCTGAAGAATATGGGTTCTCTGGGCGGTCTTCTCAAACTGATACCGGGAATGAACAAGATTTCTGACGACCAACTTCGTCAAGGAGAAACCCAACTCAAGCGTTGCGAAGCGATGATCAATTCTATGACAGCCGAAGAGCGTCGCGATCCCGATTTGTTAGCCAGTTCCCCCAGCCGTCGCAAGCGCATTGCCAAAGGTTCTGGTTATAAAGAGACCGATGTGAGCAAGTTGGTTGGTGACTTCCAAAAAATGCGTAATCTCATGCAGCAGATGGGACAAGGGCGTTTCCCAGGAGGAATGCCAGGAATGTTTGGTGGAGGTGGTATGGGCGATCCCTATGCAGCCAGTAACCGCCCAGCCGCTCCAGGTTGGCGCGGTTACACTGGTGGAGCCAGCCCCAAAAAGAAACCTAAAAAGGACAAAAAAAAGAAAGGGTTTGGGACACTTTAGCTAATGGCTGATGGCTGATGGCTATTAGCTATTAGCCATTAGCTATTAACCATTAGCCCTCATTTTGTGATAAGATTAGCTTTTTAGCAAGAAACGTTCAGCACCCTATCTTTGGGAGACCCTTGCGCCTATAGTGAGGTCTGTACAATACCGCTTGCCTAGGAATAAACTACAAAATGATTGCTAGAAACAGGAGAACGATTTCTAAACCATGATTAAACTGCGCTTGAAGCGATACGGTAAAAAGCGGGAAGCGAGTTACCGCATAATCGCAATTCAAAGCCTCGCTCGCCGCGATGGTCGTCCCCTAGAAGAACTGGGATTCTATAACCCCAGAACAGATGAAGTAAAATTGGACGTTCCCGGCATCGTCAAGCGGCTACAACAAGGCGCTCAACCAACAGATACAGTGCGTCGCATCCTGCAAAAAGCCAATGTCTTTGAACAGGTCAGTGCAAAAGCTACATCATAACAACATTGCACAGAAATCCCCAGCGACCAGTCCAGACTACGTTGGACTGGTACGGTTTCTCATGCAACCATTTTTGGATTCTCCCGAATCTTTAAGCGTCGATTGTGAACTGACTCAAACGCACAAACGTGCTTGGATTCGCATTGCCTTTGATGGCACAGATAAAGGAAAAGTGTTTGGTCGGGGCGGACGAAATATTCAAGCAATTCGCACGGTGATTGCCGCAGCCGCTCAAGCAGCTGGACAATCAGTCTACCTTGATATCTACGGCAGTACTGCTGGTGGACGAGAGGGTTTATCTTTTGAAGATGAAAGTGAAGAGCGATTGCCACCGCCAAAACCCAGAGAAAGACGCGGAAACGGACCCAGACCTATTGTAAAAACCCGCTTCCGATAGGTTTAAGGTAAAGCACGAGGAAGTCAAGAAAAGTATGAATTATGAAGTATGAATTATGAAGTATGAATTATGAATTATGAAGTGAAAGTAACCAAATTCATCCTTTATTCTTCATTCTTTATCTTTCATCGCATGACGAATTCTCCGTATTTGCGTTATAAATGCAAAACACGTATTGCTGTAAAAATTCTTCTCTTGAATTGAGAAGGTAATTATCTTCCATCACGGGAGTAAGCGCAATACTGCTTACCGTAGGTGGGGGTTCTACAAGGGTCTGATAATCTCTCTAAGGAGGTGAAACTAGGGAGTGGCTGAAGTCCGTTTGGGTGAAAATGAGTCCATTGACTCAGCATTAAGGCGTTTTAAAAAGAAAATTCAAAAAGCCGGGATCTTATCCGAAGTCAAGCGTCGTGAAAGATACGAAAAACCCAGCTTGCGCCGAAAGCGCAAAGCAGAAGTTGCACGTAAAGGTGGTCGCTACTAAGTCAGCGACCGATGACCGGCGATTCGGTGACCGATGACCAGTGCTCATTCGCTGGTTATCGGTAGACTAGTACACGAAGGCAGAAGTACGATGACAGAAGGCAGAAGGCAAAAAAGCTTTAACTGTAAGCTTTTTCTCTGTCACTAATGGTTGCTTTATTTACGCCGAACTGTACTAGTTACTGGGTATTACAGAGCGATCGAGAACTGATATTGTCAAAGCTAAGGTTTGAAAGCTGTTTTTATTCAAACCTCAACGAAGTAGAGAAGCGACTGTTCGTGTCTCTACTTTCTCTCTATTGATGACTAATGACTAATAACTTAACAATTCAACTACCGAATATACCAAGTGCGATCGCACTGGCTGGCGAAGGAGAAAATAATCTCAAAGTACTTGCCCGACAAACAGGTGCAACTTTAGTACTGCGGGGGCAAGAACTTTATATTTCCGGAACAGAAAAGCAAATTGACTTAGCCAGTCGATTAGTGCGATCGCTTGAAGACCTTTGGAGCCATGGCAATAATATTACCAGTACGGATATATCAACAGCCTGTGATGCCCTCAATACGCATCGAGAGGATGAACTACTAGACTTACAGCGACATGTCATTGCTAGGACGCGCAAAGGCGAAGAAGTACGAGCTAAAACTTTGCGACAACGGCAGTATGTTCATGCACTCAGCAAGAACGATCTCATCTTTTGCACGGGTCCTGCAGGCACTGGTAAAACATTTCTAGCAGTTGTTGTTGCCGTACAAGCACTCCTTGCCAATCAATTTGAAAAACTTATCTTAACTCGTCCTGCTGTAGAAGCAGGTGAAAGACTTGGTTTTTTACCTGGGGATTTACAGCAAAAAGTCAATCCCTATTTGCGCCCGCTTTACGACGCTATCAATGAATTTATCGATCCAGAAAAAGTCCCATCTTTAATGGAAAGAGGCGTAATTGAAGTTGCTCCCCTGGCTTATATGCGGGGGCGTACACTCAACAACGCTTTTGTCATAGTGGATGAAGCCCAAAACACAACACCATCTCAAATGAAAATGGTTTTGACTCGTTTGGGTTTCAATTCTCGTATGGTTGTGACAGGCGATATTACACAAACGGATCTTCCGCCCAACCAACAATCAGGCTTAACACTGGCAACACGTATTTTAGAACATGTCAAAGGCATTGCTTTTTGCAAATTCTCCCAAAAAGATGTGGTGCGCCATCCTCTTGTTCAGGAAATTGTTGCCGCCTACGAGCGTTATGAAGATAATCATTAGATAGTAGTTAGTGGTTAGTTGTTGGCTAACCACTGACTTTTTAGCAAAGTCCCAAAAGTACGCGGAAAATCTCTCTGTTAGAAGAGCACGAGGATTAACGTATAATCAACTATATAAATGTTTGGAAAGTAACAAAACTATTACTTAAATTAGCTTGACAGAATATTAAATTTCTGTGTATGATAAGTGCTAAGTTACACACATACATAAATACCTTTCCTGTAGTTAGGTATAAAAAACCATACTTTTGGTATAAAAATTGTGTCGAACAATCATTAACACATTAGATCTGCACTCATTGATTAACGTGAGTTCGATGACGTCAAAACAGAACTCACCCCAAACCCCTCTGTTTATAGGATAGGGGCTTCAGATTCTGATGATAATGTCGCTCATCTCTCTCTTTATAGGAGCTGCGGCAATACTTGTCGGTTAAGCCGTTTTTTCCTCCCCTGCACCCCCTGCAACCCCTGCACAAAGGTGCTTGTCTGTAGCGACAATCTTCTCAGCCCTTGCAGTATTGGGAGCTACGGTGGTGTACAGATCTCTAGAAAAGAGATGAAACACCCGGATAACAGGGAAAGTTGATTCCAATTCCCCCCTTTTTTAAGGGGGGTTAGGGGGGATCGAGACCGCTTTTAATGCACTTTTTGAAGAAGGCAGCAATGCTATCGGGCAGAGGGCAGCTATGTACACTTACGCCCGTGGATTCAAACCTCAACCAATGGGGCGCACCGCAAGTGACGGTGGGGTTTTAGACCCTTGAACATTCGCTCACTCTCTGAGGGCGGAGCCAGTATTCCCTTCTGCCTCCAGCAAAGCTGCCCTCTGCCTTTCTTGATAAAACTTGTGTACACCACCGTAGCTTTGTAGGAGATGGGGGTACTGTCCACCCTGCTGTTCTCCATTCCCTGTTCCCTTTTATTCACATTACTTTAAAGGATTTTGCAATGAAAACTCGTAGGGCTTTGGCATTTTTATTATTTACCATATGTGCTTTGTTAGCTTTCTGCATTCCTGAAGCTCTGATTTCACAACAGGCAAACGCTAAAGTGACAAATGATTTGAGTTGTCGGGGCGCAGTTACTGGTACATACGTAACAACAGTGACAGATGCAAACGGCAATTTTGCTTCTCGTGCAGTCTTTACCTTGGCTGATGATGGTAATCTGTTCAACATTGACTCTCGTGTAGATGGAGGCGGTTTGTTCAATCCCTTTACCAATGCTCAAGGTAGGTGGAAATGTGTTGACAAGAATGAAATTGCTGGTAAGGCAGTCAACTGGGTTTTGCGATCCGATCCAGAAAGATCCAGAACTGAAGAAACTAACCGCCAAGGTCTTCTAGAATACAAAAACGTCAAAATTGATGGCGACAAGATTGAAGGGCTTTTTGAGCTGAACTTCTACAACATCAAAGCGAATACATTAGATGGTAGTGCTGTTCCAGACAGGTTTGTAGGAACTTTCTTCTTCAAAGGACAGCGGATTTCTGTCGATTAACTTTCAACGTGTTTGCCTTGAAGTTTCCCCTGATTTGGATGTTATTTTTGGAACCCTGCTGGGAATCCTGTATGTACATGGAACAGAGCAGTAGCAAAGATGACATCACAAATCAAACTAATAAAATATTATATTCTAACCGCTTGTACGGGTTTATCATACCTGAGCGTCAATTCTATTGTGTTAGCTGAAAAACCTTATAGTAAGAGTACGGATGTACATTACGATAATTGCAATGAATGCAGTTTGGAAAGAACAGAGATTTTACCTAATACAAAATTTAATATTCAAAATCTTAAATGGCAAAGGTTGCGTTCAGCTTTAAAAGCGCATACCCAGACTTCTAGGCGACAAGTAAATACAGGTTTAAATCTTACGCCTTTGGGTTCAAAGTTGCAACTATTACCGGATAATCTATCAAGTTCCGAGCCCACATTAACAACACAGGTAACACCTTCAGTAACGCCAACGGAATCTGCAACTGCTGTAGAGACAACTGTTAGTATCAAAGCGGTTCAAGTTTTAGGCAGTACAGTATTTTCTCAAGTTGAATTGGATAAAGTCGTACAACCTTTTATCGGTCAACAGGCTCGATTTGAACAACTGTTGGCCATTCGGACTGCAGTTACAGATTTTTACACCAGTAAAGGATACACAACTTCTGGGGCTTTTTTACCACCGCAAGATATTTCCAAGGGAGTGGTTAGCATTCAAGTGGTAGAAGGCGAACTAGAAAAGATAGAGATTCAAGGATTGAGACGATTGAGGCAAAATTATGTCCGCGATCGCATTCGTCTTGCTAGTGGTACACCTATCAACCTCCGTCGATTGGAAACTGCATTGCAGTTATTGCAGCTTGATCCTCTGTTTACCTCAGTTAAAGCAGAACTAAAAGCTGGTACAACCTCTGGACGTAGTGTTTTATCTGTGACTTTGAAAGAAGCAAGACCTTTGAGAGGCGGATTCACAATTGAAAATCGCGATTCTCCTAGTATTGGTTCGTTAAGGGGAAGCAGTACATTTAGCTATCAAAACTTGCTAGGATTAGGCGATCGCCTAACAGCAGATGTTGGTTATACAGCAGGTAGCAATAGTTACGATATTGGTTATGCTATTCCCCTCAATGCTCGCGATGGGACTCTCAACCTGCGATATGCTGATAGCAACAGCCGCATTATTGAAGAACCTTTCTCACCTTTAGATATCCTGGGTCGAACCAAGACTTTTTCCATCGGCTTTCGTCAGCCAATAGTTCGCAGCCAAAGTAGTGAATTTGCCCTCAGCCTCTCAGCAGATTTACGGCAAAGCCGCACCTTCTTGCTCGATGATATTCCCTATTCTTTCTCTACCGGTCCAGAGAATGGTAGATCGAAGGTCACGGTTCTGCGGTTTAGCCAAGACTGGATTAACCGTACTCCCAAACGGGTATTAGCAGCTCGTTCTCAATTTAGTTGGGGAATTGATGCTTTTGACGCAACAGTTAATAACACGGGAGTGGATGGGCGTTTTTGGAGTTGGATGGGACAGTTTCAATGGGTGCAAAGTTTGGGAAAAGATTTCATTGGGCTCGCACGTATTGCTACGCAACTTACACCTGACTCATTGTTACCTTTAGAACAATTTAGTATTGGCGGTGTGGATACAGTCAGGGGTTATCGACAAAACCAATTCGTTGCAGATAATGGCATTACAGGTTCTTTAGAAATCCGCTTTCCAATAGTGAAAGACCCTGGTGGTTTTGGGACAATACAAATTGCCCCATTTTTTGATTTTGGTAAAGTCTGGAATAATAAAGGCGCAGCGGTAGATAATAGATTTTTTGCAAGTACGGGGCTGAGCTTGCGCTGGCAGTATAGCGGTGCTTTTTCTGCTCGCCTAGACTGGGGAATTCCACTCACTTCTCTCGACCGACAAGGAAATTCTTTACAAGACAATGGCATATATTTCTCTTTGATCTACCAGCCATTTTAAAGTTAGCGGCAATCCAACTCTTAACTAATCGGAATTTCTACTATAAATTCTGCGCCTTCTCCCGGAGCAGAAATACAAGTCAATTTACCACCATGATTTTCCTCAATAATTTGGAGACTTATTGATAATCCCAAACCAGTTCCTTTACCTACAGCTTTGGTGGTAAATAAGTGTTCAAATATCTTTTGTTTTACCTCTTCTGACATACCCATACCATTATCTTTCACTCGAATCACTACCATATTCTTATCTGCTAGGACTTCTGTAATAATCCTAATCTGATTGGGATTAGCTTCCATTTCTGCAAAAGACTGCTCCCGCGTCGATTCGTCAAAGGCATCAATAGCATTGGCAATTAAATTCATGAATACTTGATTTAACTGACCGGGAAAGCAATTGACCATTGGTAAATGACCGTATTCTTGAAAAATTTTAATTTCCGGACGTTTGCTGTTTCCTTTAATGCGATGTTTTAAAATGAGTATCGTACTGTCAATCCCTTCATGAATATTAAAAGGTACTTTAGCAGAACTATCGCTACGGGAAAAAGTCCGCAATGAAATACTAATATCTTTAACGCGCTGTATTCCTGTTCTTAATGAGGAAATTATTTTTGATAAATCTTCTAATGTGTATTCTAAATCTATAGCCTCAGCATCTTCTTCAATTTCCATCCCCGGATTGGGAAAACAATGCTGATAAAGTTTTAGGTGATTTGTCAAGTCTTGCATATACCCTTTTAAGGATTCTATATTGCCAGCAATAAAACCTATAGGATTATTTATTTCATGTGCTACTCCCGCGACTAACTGACCAAGAGCAGACATTTTCTCACTCTGGATAAGTTGAATTTGTGATTGTTTTAAATCGCTCATTGCCTGTTCTAAATTCTTTACTGTTTGCTCAAGTTTGGTATTGAGTTCTCGCAGTCGGCTGATATAAACTTGCCCGGAAATTGCAATAGTTGAGCCAAATAAAGCCAGCAAGGGTGGTACTATAGGAATCCACCAAGATAGTAGAAAATTCATGTAAGCAATTAGACAAGCAATTACGATCGCCCCTAATAGCAAAGCCGTCAGTTGCAACAAAAAAAAGTGCGCCTTATTATACCGCCACTTCCAACCCAAGCCAGCAATGACTGCAGCCCACAGGACAATCCACAAATTTTCTAATGGTTCACTCCAAGTCTGAATAAGGGAATGACCATCTAAGACTGAACTTAATATTTGGCTTGCTAAATTTGCTTGAATTTCTACTCCTGAAGTTCGCACGGGTGTGCTGCGAAAATTACGACTATACGGTGTATAAAAAGCATCATTTAAACTTGTAGCATTTGCACCAATCAGCACAATGCGATCGCGCATTAAATTTTGTGGTATCCGCCCCTCCAATACGTCCATAACTGATACAGTAGAGAAACTGCCTGCACTCCCTCGAAATTTAAGTAAAATTTGATACCCACCTGCATCGGCTCCTATATAGCCACCATCATTTGCTTCAAAAGGATGAAAAACAGTCTTATCCAGTTTCAGAGAGCCATCGCTAGCTGCTTCTGGCGCTATATTTTTATCTTGTAAGTAAGCGAGTGCTACTGCTAGTCCCAAACTCGGTAACGGCTCTCCTGGTATGGGATAGAGCATTCCCCGACGCAATACACCATCGTTATCAATGACAATATCATTGGCACTGACTTGATTCAAACGTGCTAATTCAGATGGTGCTGCAACTTCTGAACTAAAGCGATCGCCCACTGCTTTTCGAATGCCAATGAGATTTGGTGTTGTTTTAAAGACCTTGACTAGCTCGTTATGACCTGGTTCAACAGGTAAATTTCGATATATATCTAAACCAATAACCTTAGGCTGTTGTTGTTTGACTAGAGTCAAAAGCTTTGCCATTGTAGCGTCTGATATAGGCCATTGTTTTAGCCTAGCAAGGTCTGATTCTTCAACTCCAACTATAACGATGCGATTATCGGGTGGCGGTTGCAGATGCAGGCGAAAACTGAGATCTAATACTGTCAGTTCCAAAGGTTCAAGCCAACCCAGCATTCGGATAGCAATAGTTAATCCTGCCACAGTAGGTGCAACAATTAACGTTCCATGCCATTGAGTGGTAAATTTTTTTAGTTTGCTACTTAAAAAACTGACAAATTGAGAATGAAGATTGTTAGGAAAATGGTAAAGTCCCTTAGTCTTAAAAAAAGATTTCATTGCTGAGTGAGTTGTGAAGGTCAAACAGGTGGTTGAGTGAATATAACAACGCACCTGTTCGTAGTATTCCCAAGCAACCTTGGAATTCACTCTTAGAACTTTCCAAGAAATTAATTATCTCCAAATCTGAATCTCTGAATGTGGGGCGAGCGTCCTTGTCGTCTTATTCCGTAGAACAAGTTGCCAGCAACAGACTGCAAGAGAGATTTGGATATTTTTAATTTTGTTGGCGATCGCGCTCTTGCGTTGCGACATTATTTAAACCAATTTGTTCCAATAGTGAAATAAATGAATTAAACACTTGTCGATCTGTTGGATTAGCTGCTTGTAGTTTATTTAGAATTGCCAGTCCATCATACCAGATACCTAATTGAGTATAAGCAAGAGCGCGATCTCGTTCTGAATTAGCAGTTGTCAATTGTTGAGATAAATTTGGCGAGATCTCAACACGTTCAATCCAAGCACGGGCATTAATATTCTCGGAAGGACGTTTTTCGTTGCACATTAATGTTACCGTCCAGCGATATTCTTTACCAACAGCCAATTCTGGAGAGCTTTGAGGTAGTTCCAGACTCATAATTCCAGCTTTATCTGCCTTCATCCGCTTTTGATAAACAGGCTGTATACTACCTGGCGCTGTTAACGTAAATACCATTACTCTATCAGTACTTTCTGATACACTCCATAAAAATGTCGGATGTGACAATGTCGTTCTAGCAATATGGTTTGTTGGAGTTAACAAGTTTAACCTCACTGGTATAGAATTACTACAACCACGGGCACCACTGCCTTCTGTTCTTTGAATACGACGCCGACCGCTTGGAGGAACGTATTGCTGCGTACCAGCATTAGCCGAGCCATTCACAATTTTTAGCGGTAATGAGGCTTGATAGCCAGAATTATTAAAAGTAACGCTAATGGAAGAAAAGACTCCTACCAGGCTTAAGGAGGCTACTCCCAATACTGAAAAAAACTTGTGAATTACAATCATAATTGAAAACCCTTGAATGAAGAATTTGCTTGAGACTATAAGCTACTCCCTTTCCGCTAGAAAATTACTTATAAGAGGATGTCTGTAAAGTGTATCCTTGTATTAAGAGCCCCCCTAGCCCACCTTAAAAAGGGGGGAAAGCCATCTTAAAATTACCTTTTTAAAGGTAATTTAGGGGTTTCTAAAGTTTTGAATACCTCGGCTGCTACTTTTCAAACATCCTCTAAGAGTAGGGTGGGCAATACTCACTCTACAAGAGCGGTATAATTTTAGAGCGAAAAGGGAGTAAAATCCAAATTTTGAAGTCTACTTTTTACTCCCTAACTAGTTGGCTGAACAAAAAATCATTTTTTAGCATCCTTCTTCAAAAAATGTTTTGTAATACTATTTTCCTGCTTCTCAATAGATAGAAAAATCAGTATTGTCTCGGATTAATATATGAAAAGTTATTTGTTATTTTGAAAACCTCTATGTTTGTCAAAATACAACAAGATCGATTTTCAAATATAAGCAATCGAAAAAATACTGGAATTCCAGAACAAATTAATTACAACAGAATCAAAATTTCATGATTTTTACCATTGACGAAAGATGTCAGACAAAAGTTACATTATCGCCAATGGCTTCTTTAAAGAGGGCGGCTTTTTGTATGCGGCAGAAAACTCTGTATCGCTCTGGGTTTTTATATGTCATGGCTTTTCTTGTCAGTTTGGGGTTGCATTGTCTGGCCTCTGAGCAAATAGTCAACGCCACAGAGCTCGCTCGTCCAACAGAAATTTCTCGTTCTGTATCTGGCGGACTGGTGGATAAAGCCTTTGCCCAATACGTGGCTGGGCAATATAAACAGGCGATCGAGCTTTGGAATCAGGTGCTAGGGCAAACGTCTGACAAGAAAACGAGAGCCGTTCTCTACACCAATCTTGCCTCTGCTTATCGCCAAAGTGGAAATTTGGGAGAAGCACTAAAGTCATGGGAAGAAGCCGCTAAAATCTATCGGTCGATCGACAATCAAGAATCTAGTCGTTTGCTGACACAGATATTAGCCGAACAAGGGCAAGCTTACAATGCTCTGGGACAGCCTCGAAATGCCATGCCAATACTTCACTCAGTAATGAAACTGGCTGAGAAAAACCAAGATATAGCTATGCAAGCAGCTGCTAGTGGAGCATTAGGAAATGCTTATGCAGCATTAGGAAATTGGGAGGAGTCGATCGCATCCCATAAAGCGAGTATAGAAATCTCTACTCAATTAAAAAATTCCAACTTTATCGCTACTGGCTGGAATAACCTGGGCAATGTTTATCAAAACCGCTATCAACGATATTTGCTACTAAAAAATTTAGCCGAGCGGGAAGGGGACGAGAAAGAAGAAGCAAACCTGTCAAATTTGGCAAAGCAAGATGCACAAGCCGCTCGAGCAGCTTATGAACGAAGCGTCGAGGTATCTGTGGCAGTAGGTGGGATACCCCAAGCTAAAGCATTGTTAAATCTGGCACGTTTTTTGGCTCTCGAGCAATCACCGCAACAGGAATTAATCGAGACATATCATCAAAAAGCGATGGCAATTCTCAAGGAAGTACCAGATTCTCGTGCTAAAGCTTACGCTTTAATTAACTTGGTAGAAAGTCAAAATCAAACAGGACTGAAAGTTCAAAACCTGCTTCAAGCCATTACTACCGCTCGAAATATTGGCGATCTCAGGGCTGAATCCTTTGCACTGACGTCTTTAGGCAAAGCCTATGAAAAGTCGGGGGATCTAAAAAAAGCTCTGGAATTAACCCAACAGGCGCAGTTTATAGCGCAGCAGGTCAATGCCACAGATAGCGTCTTTCGCGCTCAAGCACAAGCAGGACACATTTATAAAGCCCAAGGAAAAACTGAGCAAGCTGTTCAAGTTTACAGACAAGCTATTGCTTCAGTGCAAAACATTCGCGGCGATATTGCCGTTGCTAGTAAAGACTTACAATTTGACTTGCGCGATTCAGTAGAACCCGTATACCGGGAATTAATGGCATTGCTTTTGGAGAAAGAAGTCACTAGCCAAAAGATGCAAGATTTCACATCCGTACAACAAGCCAAAGCAGTACAGAACGATCGCCCATCTTCTCCAGTCCAAGAAGTGCTTCAGGTATCAGAACTGCTGCAATTGAGTGAACTGCAAAACTTCTTTGGTGATGAGTGCGTGCCAGTGCAACGTTTAACGAGCGATCGCCTCATTAAGCCCAATACTTACAATGCCGCAGTTATTAACTCAATTATTCTTAACGAAAGTACTTATATGGTGTTGCGTCTACCAGATGGTGAGGTCAAGACCTATCCAGTAGCAATGCCAGGAAAAAAGATGGAACAAGCGATAGACCGCTTGCGCTTTTCCTTGGAAGATATTTCGAGCGATGAGTATTTGCAAGAAGCACAGAAAGTGTACAACTTGTTGATTCAACCCCTTGCAACAGATTTAGAAAAAGCGAAACCAAATACCTTGGTATTTATCAATGATGGTGTGCTGAGAAACGTACCAATGGCTGCTTTACACGACGGCAAACACTTTCTTGTAGAAAAGTATGCTATTGCTGCCACTCTCGGTCTAAACTTTACACCAAGCAAGCAACAAACCAAACACAATACCAAAGCGGCAATTTTTGGGTTAACTGCCGAGATTCCACCCTTTGCTCCTTTACCTAATGTGAAGGCAGAAGCTGAGGGCGTACAGAAAATTCTTGGTGGCGAGCGATTTTTAGATAATGATTTCACTCTGAAAAATTTGCAACAGCAAATCGATAAGGTTGGTTATCCCATTATTCACTTAGCTACCCATGGCAAGTTTAGTGCAGACCCTAACAGCACTTTCTTGCAACTCTTTGACCGCCGTATTTTACTTGACGAATTTGAGGCACTACTGCGTTCCAGCAAACACCCAATTGAATTGCTAACCCTCAGTGCTTGCCAAACTGCTGCGGGTGACACTCGTGCTACTTTGGGTATTGCGGGAGTAGCACTGCGATCGGGCGTGCAAAGTACGCTAGCAAGTTTGTGGTTTGTAAATGATGCCGATACGGTACCTCTCATTCAGAATTTCTATACCCAAATGCAGCAACCAGGCGTCTCTAAAGCAGAAGCGTTACGACAAGCGCAACTGAAGATGATTGCTGACCCAGATGGACATCCAGCGATTTGGTCGCCGTTTATTTTGGTAGGGAATTGGCAGTAATTGATTTTAGATTTTAGATTTTAGATTTTAGATTATGAATATGAAGAACTGGTGGCAATTGTATGGGGTGGGATTGCTTACCCTGATTTTTCCGACTCAGGCTATGGCGCAAGTGACTCCGGACGCTACACTTGGAACTCAAGTGATACCGAATGGACAATTAAGTGATGTCATTAATGGTGGCACTATTAAGGGTAATAATTTATTCCACAGCTTTAGTGAATTTAATATTAATGCCGGACGCAGTGTTTACTTCAGTAACCCCACAGATGTTACTAACATCTTCACGCGAGTGACAGGCACAAATCCATCTATTATTAACGGTACATTAGGCGTTTTGGGCAATGCCAATTTATTTTTGATGAATCCGAATGGCATTGTGTTCGGTACGGGTGCAAGCTTGGATTTGAAAGGGTCATTTTTGGGTACAACAGCCAGCAGTATTAACTTTGCTGACGGGACGCAATTTAGTGCCAATTCTCAATCGGTTCCTGTCCTGACAGTTAGCGTTCCTATTGGCTTGGGCTTTGGTAGCAATCCAGCACCTATTAGGGTAGAGGGTACAGGTCATAACCTAAGATTTATTCCGACACCCAAAGATGCTTTCCCACCCTTTACCCGAGAGACGAATCCCCAAGCGTTAAGCGTGCAACCGGGAAGAACGCTGGCGTTGGTTGGAGGGGGTATTTCCTTAGAAGGCGGTCAACTGGTTGCAGAACAAGGACGAATTGAATTGGGAAGTGTTGGCGCAGGTCAGGTCAAGATAAATTCGGCTTCTACTAGATTTACACTTTCTTATGAAGGAGTTTCTGACTTTCGAGATATTCAACTTTCTCAAAAATCCTCTTTAGATGCGAGTGAGTCTAATAGCAGTGGTGGAATTTACGTTGCGGGACGCCAAGTACGACTAGCAGACGGTTCTGTTGGGCTCGTTCAAAACTTAGTCTCTTCAGTACCGGGAGGGAGTATCAATGTTAACGCCTCGGAATCACTGGAATTTATCGGTACAACCGCAGATGGAAGAATTCGCAGTAGTATTACTACTGAAACAACGACATCTGGAGCTAGTGGAGAAATTAAAGTTTCTACCAAAAACTTGGCTTTTCAAGAAGGTGGACAAATCGTCACTAGAACCTTTGGTGCTGGAGATTCTGGCAATGTCAGTATAAATGCTTCAGATTCGGTACAAGTGCTCGGCTCGTCACCTTTGAATCCCCGCTTTCTCAGTAGCATTTTTGTGAGCGTGAATGGTGGTTCTACTGGCAATGCGGGTGATTTAAGTATATCGACTAAGCGGTTAACTGCTACTGATGGAGCCATCATTTCCACTGCATCATATAGTGTTGGAGCGGGAGGAGATTTGACAGTGAATGCTGAGACTGTAGAACTGATTGGCAAAGATCTAAGTTTTGGAGGACCGACTGATTTGAGGGTCGGTAGTTTCAACAATGGAGATGGCGGTAGTTTGATTGTCAATGCTCAACGATTAACAGTTCGAGACGGAGCGAGAGTCAATGCTACGACTATTGGTCAAGGAAATGCTGGAAGTGTTACTATCAATACTTCAGAATTAGTTGATGTGAGTGGTGGCACTATCACGTCGTCTGCAACTTCCCCAGAAATTCGCTCTATTATTAATGGATTTAACACAGATCCTACTGGAAAAGCAGGTAGTGTAAATATTAATACTGACCGTCTGGTTGTTCGAGATAAAGGTACGGTAGCTGTTGCGAATAACGGACCGACAGAGGCGGGTAAACTTCAGGTAAATGCTGACTCTATTCTTTTAGATAATCAAGGATCTCTCTCTGCCACAACCAGATTGGGTGAAGGTGGCAACATATTCATGCAAGCAAATTCCTTGATGATGCGTCGTGGTAGTTCTATTAGCGCCACTGCTGGCGGTTCTGGTAATGGTGGCAACATTACGCTGAATGTGGGAGCTATAGCTCAACTTGAAAACAGCGATATTACCGCGAACGCATCTCAAGGCAAAGGCGGTAATATCAACATTAATACTCAAGGTATCTTCCGCTCTTCTGATAGCGACATTACCGCCTCTAGCGAACTAGGGATTAACGGGATAATTAATATAACCAGTCCCGAGATTAAGCAGGAAAGCTCTCTTCAAGAACAGCCTAGCAATTTTATTGCGACTGATACTATAGTGGCAAATAGCTGTTTGGCTAGCAGAAATGCCTCCCGTGGAAGCTTTGTTGTCACAGGTAATGGTGGTTTGCCAGAAACACCAAATGAGGGCACCATACCTTATATTGTCACGCAAGTGCAACCAGTTTCAGGACGTGAGGAGCGACAAGGACGAGTCAACAGAGAAAAGATTCAGACTTGGAAATTGGGCGATCGCATTACCGAGGCAAAACAGTTATTTATAACTCCTGATGGTCGCATAGTGTTAACAGCCGAAAATGAGGACGGATCTATTCCCAACCCACAAGATCTAACCTGTCATTAGTTTGTCTGCTCTAGTACTATAAAATTTAGACACGGAAGAAAGGACATTTAACTATGACAGCTACGTTAAAGGAATTTTTAGAAGCTTGTGAGACTTTGGGTACATTACGTCTTATTGTCACAAGTAGTGCGGCTGTCTTAGAAGCGCGGGGCAAGATAGAAAAGCTGTTTTATGCAGAATTACCTAAAGGGAAATATGCGAATATGCATACCGAAGGTTTTGAATTTCACTTGAATATGGATAAAATTACTCAAGTAAAATTTGAAACAGGAGAGGCAAAAAGAGGTAACTTTACGACTTATGCCATCCGCTTTCTTGATGAAAAACAGGAACCAGCTTTAAGTGTCTTTTTGCAGTGGGGGAAACCAGGAGAATATGAACCCGGTCAAGTAGAGGCTTGGCAGAGTCTGCGCGAAAAGTACGGCGAAGTGTGGGAACCTGCACCATCTGAGATTTAAGTTTGCCACATCCAGTTTTATTTACGCCAGTCAGATACCTGACCTCCTTGAGAAGCCGGGTATCTTGCTACTCCATGCCTGAATTATGCCAGCAAAGGCGCAAGCTTAGACACAATCCGTTTGACTTCTAAAAACAAAACACCTTGCTTAGCAGCTGCACTAGCAAGAACCAATAAAACAGCTTCTTGAGAGCAGCCTACTAAGATACCGTAACCTTTCTCACCTTCTACCACAATTCGGTCAACACTACCGCGAGCCAGCTCGCGTCCGATGCGTTCTCCAAGTGATAGCATGGACGCTGACATAGCAGCAGTACGCTCTTCGTCCATTCCTACTGTCAGCACGGAAGCTAACGCCAATCCATCAGGGCTAGCAAGGATTGCACCTTGAACTTCAGCACTGCTAGACACAAAATTTTGTAATTCATCTTGCAACATTGAAACATTAATCATGGCTTTACCTCTCCAAAAGGGTGTTGTTTGTATTGATATTGTTATAGGTATGCACTCGGATCGCTTAACAAAATGGCTACGGATTAGTATTTAGGTAAAAGTTACCGATCTCTTGAACAAGAGCAATCAAAGCTTGTGCTACGGAAGGTTTACTAGTCGCGTTGACAGATACAATTGGCGGTCGAGTACGCTCATCTAGCAATCCCAAAGCAAGAATTACGTCTTCTGCATCCCATGCATCCGGACAATCTGTATGTGTCAAGCCAATGATATGCGGGAGTTTCACTTGTTGGTTGACAAAGCTGAGTATCCGCCGTCCAAATCTTATGTGCTCTGGACGATGAGCATCTACTAGCAAAATGTAAGCATGCGCCTTGGCAATTAGAATATCCCACATGAAGTCAAACCTCAGTTGACCGGGTGTACCATATAGGTGGAGCGATTGATTCGATGCAATAGTGAGTCGTCCAAAATCTAAAGCAACTGTAGTTTTTTCCTTCAGTTGTCGCACTTCATCTGTCGCTTTCTTATCGGTATCCACGACTTCTATTTCACTGATTGTACGAATCAAACTCGTTTTTCCTGCGCCTACGCCTCCTGTAACTACTACGCGTAGAATTGCCATTGATACCTCATAAGGTTACAGCCCTTGGAGCCACATCCAAGCGCTGGGGAAATGTCGCAGGTAATCTCAAGCCACGTAAATATAATAATGAACTTACTCTGTAACTTTGACTTTACAAACAGAGATAACTTGACGAGATACATTATTGTTTTATCCTCTTCAGGTAATGTGACAACAATTTTTTTGTTTCAACTGATGCAAACGATATAAAAATTGCATGACAGATTGCACACCCTGAACTAGCTTTATTGCTATCTTTGGGATTTTACAACAGTAGTTAGTAAGTTTTCAAACTTAAATACTAAATTTTCTAAATAACTACGTTGTGAAATGTTCCCCCCCTAATCCGCTTATAAGTAGTATTTCTCAGTTACTAAAAGTACATTGGCATATGCACCCCTTAGAGGCGGCTTTAGTCGTATTGCTTACCCTGTTATGGCTCTGGGAACCAGTTTTACATAGAACGTGCGCCAGTCGCAATTAAGCGCCTAAATAAACCTTCTGTCCAACCAGTTTCCTGGAGAACAGCTGCTGAAGAGACTTCCACATAAGCTTGTTCGATAAAAGCCAAGTCAATCATACAGATACGACTGAGAGAATCTTTCAGTGCTTCGCTTTGACCTTCCACTTGTAGCTCTTTGGCTACTTCATGTATGACTGTTGCCATTGCCGGTACAACGTGCTGAGGTCCAATTCCAATACGAACGTGAACTAAACCAATTTTCCAGCGTCGGTCTGCATAGGCAGGACCCCAATTATCAATACCCGTAAACATTTCTTGAAACCATTGTATAAAAGTTTCATGCAAGCGATGAATGCGTTCTTCTCCGGTGTGTAAAATTTTATTCATTTCCTCATCGCGTCCGAGGTAGGCATAAAAGTGATTGGTCATAGCTGGAGCAACTTTGACTCCCCAATCTGCATTAGCTTGAAGCAAAGCTTTATCTTCATCTGTAAAACCAGCACGCTTCTCTAATGTCAGCAGAAACGTATATGGATTTAAAGCCATTGTGAGTTCTCCTAAGTATTAAAACAAACATTTCTTCAGCTAGTATGCTTACGCAGCCACTAAAAAGTAGCAAAATTTTATACATTATACAAAATTTCGTTACATTCTGTTACTTGATAATAGAGAGCGTGGAAGAAGGATGTTCTTCATCGGTCTGCTAGCTCCCCAACTCCGATAAGAAGCCGGGAGTTAGATTAATTTACCCCATCAAAACTGATAAATCAGGACTACCTTCTTCTAGTTCAACAAATGGGCTATTTTGGTAAATGCTTGTTTAATTTCTAGAAACAGTATGCCTTGCTTAGCCGCAGGACTGGCAAGAACTAACAAAAAAGCCTCTTGAGCGCGACCAACTAAAACTCCGTAACCTCGCTCTCCTTGCACTACAATCAGATCGATAGCACCACGGGCAAGTTCGTGTCCAAAACGTTCCCCTAATGAAAGCATGGATGCTGACATTGCAGCAGTACGCTCTTCATTCATACCTGGTAATAACACAGAAGCTAGCGCCACGCCATCAGGGCTAATAATAATTGCACCTTCAACTTCAGCACTACCGGAGACAAAGTTGTGTAACTCATCTTGGAGTCTAGAAAATGCGATCGCATTTTTTTCCTCAAATATTTCTGATTGAGGGGATTTAGCGGCTTCTGTCAAGGATAACAAATTTGAGACATTCTCTCCACTAACTTCTGTATTTTCCACAGTAGTGGTTGAAGGCAACTCTTCTGTGGTTTGCAATTCGTCTGTTACTTTTGCAGGCTTAGCTGATATTCTTTCAAGTGCTACTAGCAGTAGATTCAGAATTTTGCCCAAAGGCATGGTAACTACAGCACATACTTTAATGTTGTGATTTTATTATTACACTATAGTGGTGAGTGGTTGGCAGGGAGTCGTGTTTCTAGTGTCTGTCAATTTAGTAGCCTTCATGTCTTGTCCTAACATTAGGACAAATAAAAATGGTCGTTGGGTCTTTCCTAACCCCTATTTTCAAGTTTTGCTCTTTAAAAAACCAACTAGATTTTGCAAAAATGAAGTGCTGATTTTGAGTGCTTCCGATTCCTTTGATTTTTGGCGTTTCATTTCAGAATTTTCGATGAAGTCCCAATTCAAAGAGTCATCATTTAAGTTTGATGTTGATGTCACTGTGAGAACTTCTTCCACTAAACCCGCAAGCATGAGCCGGAAAGTCGCTTGTTGAACTAAAGCAAGAGGTTGATTGATTTGGGCTGCGATCGCATTTAAAGAAACACTCCCATTAGCGAATTCCCATACCTGCCATTCACAAGCGTGCAAGCGAATTTGTGGTTTAGCGTGAGAAATACTTTTGACAGCTGAACTGGGATTTGGCAAAACATCTTCTAGTGCTTTCCAGTTTTTTAATGCTCTTAAAGCTATCAGAGCCACTTCCGTTGCTCTGAGACTTAATCCGGTCATTTCTTCTAGAGGCAAAGCTGCTTTGCTATCTAGTTTAAATACTCCTTGTTGAATTTCAAAAAGTTCCCGAACTTTTTGTAATTGGTTTGCAAACAGCAGGTTGAGTTGCTCGGCTGTTAGGAGACTTTCAGTTTTCAGCAGTAACCCAAGAGGTATAGCTGTAGGAGCATCCGTACAAACTTTTTCTATAACTTTCCAATTTGCCAAGCCTCGCTTGACAATTTTAGAAATTAACTCCTGACCGTGCAAGTGATGAGCAGCCGCTACCACTCTTCCTTGTCTAAACCAGATGTAGAAATACTGGGATTTAGACATGGGAGATTGTAGATCTGGTAAGGTACAAACTGTTAAACAACCAGATTTTCGTCCGTGGTCGATCAGTTGGAACAATTCAGCTAAAGAAAAATCCGTAAAAGAACTAGATAGACTCATTCGTGCAAGTACTCTTTCGATGATTGATTTATATCAACTTGCACCCCGATCGTTATGCGACTTTTAAAACATCTTGTTAGCAAGGATAGATACCCTCCTTTAGCTTTAAAAAGAGTAATATTACTGACAAGAAATTTTCCGGTTCATCTTTTTCAGGAAATTTACATATATAGATTATTTTATAAGTATACTTATATACATACATATCGTGGAATCATTGAGATAGTAAAAAATACTATCTACCCGTATTGATTCAAGAAATAGTTTGTTGATGGCTGCCTTTCTATCAGAATCGGGCGATGAGCACTAGGGTAGATCTGTACACCTTTCGGTGTTAGTGTGCAACTTCCACTCCACCAAAAAAATCAGTAGTTCTAGAGCATGAAGTCGTGTTTGAGTCTCTGCTCAATCCTTGAGCTTCTTTTAAATGGTATTTTAGTTAAGAGACAAATGTTTGTATTTAGTTTTGTTATGTCTTTGTTAAATTTGATGATAAAAAAGTAACCTAAGTTTTTCTTATATGAGCGATCGCATTGAATAATTTAAAATAAATTAACATATATCGCGATTATGAAAATTATTTGGGCTTGTTGCTTAATTTTGTTATATCTGTATTGGGGTGGAGCAGCAGAAGCTGGAGAATTATCTGAAAAGTTGGCAAATTTCGAGCGTTGGGAAAAACTAACATCCGTACAACCTGCTGTAGGTGATTTAGTTTACCCAGAATGGATGGAGGGTGATTGGGAGGTGAAAAGCACACTTTCCGATTTAGCTGCACCTTTAGCACCGGACATTGTTACACCCGGATTTGAAGGTAATCGTCAGTACCTCAACAAACCCATAAGTTTCAAAGTACGATTTGTCAAATCAAAATTGCCAGCCATAGCGCTGAAAGCCATTCCCACAATCAATAGCAAGTCAGTCGCAGTTGTAGCGGATAGAGCTTTTAACGGTTTAAATTTGGCACGGGCTTATCTGAGTGATGCTGTGTTATCTGTCAAAGTAGATCCAAAAACTCCCAATCGTCAAATTACTTTTTTGCGTGGCGATCGCCAGCTTGTTTCTACAATTAGTGGACGCGCCACAGAAACGACAGGTGATGGCAAATTCATTGGAACAGAAGTCTTTCAACAAATATTTAAAGGTGGTGGGCGTCCTTTCTTTAATGTTGTTGAATCCACAACTGCATATCACAAATTAGATGGTCTTGCTGGAAGCCCTGCAATAGAAGCAGATCAAGTGACTGCTGTTTACCTGTCACCGCAAGATCCAAATTACTTCAGTGCTGGTTCTCGACCCGTTGCGCTGTATCGGTATCGGCTGGAATTTTTTCGTAACAGTGAGTGGTGATTGGGGGCTGGGAGAAATATCAATAACCTAACCCCCAATCTCTCCCCAATCCCTACTGTGTGGGGTTTTGAGTTCCCCACTCCCTAAATCCTACTCCCAAAGAAAGATTTACATATCTCAACTCTTGACTCTTTTGTAGTATACGTGTAGTATTAAAACCTCAGTTACAGGTTCGCGCTCTAAGAGTAGTGTGCATCATGGCTAATTTTCGAGATCTTCTCAACTACTTTCGTCCCTACTGGTCGGTTGGTGCTTTTAGTATCGCAGCCACCAGTATGTATGAGGTCATCGATCTGGTGGTACCCTATGCTATCGGACAAATTTTAAATGTTTTGTCCAACCAACCATTAGATAAAACACTTCAAGACGCGATCGCAAATTTATCAAACCTGATCCACTACCCAGTAAGCAAACCTTTAGAGTTAGGAGCATTACTGGGTTTAATTTTTCTAGCTACAGTGGCGAGAGCACCAACGCAGCCTTGGTTGAGCAATTGGTTTCACTGGGATATTGCCTTAAAGGCGCGTCACGTTCAGAGCCAAGCAGCCATAGAAAAAATTCTTACCTTACCTTTAGAATTTTATGACGAAAATAACCCCGGACGTATTGCCGGACGAGTAGCAAGAGGAATTGCCAACCACACTTGGACTTACCCTGAAATTTCCGGACAGTTACTTCCCAAGCTGTTTCGAGTGCTAGCTATCTTTGTGTTTATCTGGTTTGTGGAGTGGCGAATCGCTTTACTGTACCTGATTTCCTTTGTGGCGATCTTAGGATTTAGCCTCAAGAAAATACAGAAGTTGATTTGGCACGATAACCTCTTAGATAAGTACATGGAAGATACAGAAAGCCGTACCTCGGAGATTATCAGCAATATCAAAACGGTTAAAGCTTTTGCAACTGAAGCAAAAGAGCTAAAGCGGCAAAAAGTCCGGTTATCCCGCGAATTAAAACTTGTTGAATTCCGCATTCACAAGGGTTATGTCAAACTGCAGACTTGGCAAAGAAGTATTATTCAGTTTTGTGTCTTTACACTCTTGGGTTTGGCTTTAGCCGCAACACTGAACGGGCGAATTAGTCTCGGTCACTTTGTCATGACACTCACGCTGTCTAGCATGGCATACGCTGAATTAGAACCTATTTGCACCTTAGCGGAGATTTTTGCTCGCCGGTACATATCGATGGTACGGTTCCACGATTTTCTGAAAGAACCTTCTGGAGTGGATTCAGAGGGTTTGTTAGAAGAGAAAAATGTTGCAGACAATCCCTATAAATTTACCGGGAAATTAGAGTTTTCTCATGTCAACTTTGGATACGATCGCGAGCGCCCTGTTTTGCAAGACATCAATCTCTTGATTGAGCCATATCAAACAGTCGCGTTGGTAGGGCGTTCTGGTTCTGGTAAATCCACTTTAGTAAAATTGTTGCTGCGGTATTTTGAGCCTCAAGAAGGTAAGATTCTGATTGACGGTGAGGATATTCGCACTCTGAACGTAGGTAACTACAGGCGCAGACTGGCGATCGTTCACCAAGAAGTAGATATTTTCAACGGAACCTTATTGGATAACCTGATTTATGGAAACCCCAATGCTAGTTTCGAGCAAGTTGAAGAAGCGTGCAAAATAGCCAGACTTGATGAAGTTGTACAGCAACTTCCCCAAGGATATTACACAGTTGTAGGAGAGAGAGGCGTGAGGCTCTCTGGGGGTCAGAGACAGCGTGTGGGGATTGCAAGAGCGTTGTTAGTCGAACCAGACGTGCTGGTGTTTGACGAAGCAACCTCCAGTTTGGACTATGAGTCAGAGCGTTCAATTCAGTTAGCGATGCGCTCAATTTTAGGAACTCGCACCACAATCATTATTGCCCACCGATTGAGTACAGTTAGGGAAGCAGACAAGATTGTGGTTTTGGACAAAGGCAAAATAGTAGAAGTTGGAAACCACCACGAACTCCTGCGTCACGAAGGAATTTACCATCGCTTGCACTCCCTGCAAGAGACTGGGGAATTGGTTGGTTAGAGGTTAGGGAGAGGGGGGAGACACGGTAGAATTTTCTTCCTTGTCCTCCTTGTCCCCAATCCAAAAATTTTTTTTCACACCCCCCTTGCATTTCCAAAAGCTTGTGCTACTATTAGTAATCGTGGGTGACACGGGTCGGTGTCCGAGTGGTTAATGGAGGCGGACTGTAAATCCGCTGGCTTGCGCCTACGCTAGTTCGAATCTAGCCCGGCCCACCTGCAATAGAGTTAAGAGAGATGAGCAATAAACAAAACTCCGATCTCCTAACTCTCAACCTTCAAGTAAAATTTGCCCGTGTAGCTCAGTGGTAGAGCACACCCTTGGTAAGGGTGAGGTCATGAGTTCAATCCCCATCACGGGCTTGGTAAAGAGTATCGAAGAATCAGTGATTTTGAACAAGTTACATGAATTGGTTTTACGTTAACAGTATCTTCTTAAAACAACTTAGTTGCATAGAAGTTGCATAACAGGATTGCTTATCAATTAACGTCAAAATATATTGAATAGAGTCAATCCATTACAAGATGCGATCGCGGAACTACAAGAATTTATAGATAATCGCCTAGATGCCCGTGAGGAGAGAAAAGCTTTAGCGGTGAAATTGGTTTATCAAGGCTACAAGTATGAGATGAGGAAATTCAAACAATTTTAGATGTGTCACTTGGTTCAATAACAAGTTGGAAAATTGTCCTTGTAAAAAACTTTGATGCTCTTTAAGGCTCCATTAATAGTGTGAATTTCTAAGTCAGCATTAACTTTAGTCGTACTATTGGTTGATGTTTTTATTTTTTGATTCATATAAACACTTCCTCTTTTTTAATGAATGAATCGTCTTTCTTGTAAATATTATTTACATACTTGGGAGTTTCAGAAGTTTTTGAAAACTCGGTTTTTGTTTTAGCTAAATTTGCAATTTTTTCTTTTTGCAAATTTATCCATAAAGTCAAAGCTTCTTCAGTTGCCTCCCCTAATGATTTACGCTCATTAGCGCAAATCATTCTAATAAGGGTTGATAACTGTCTGGGTATGCTCACATTGTGTTGTACATAATTTGGTGATCTTCTTCTGTCCATAATTGTTATGTCTTAATGTCTAGCCTGAGTGTTTAAACGTTTAATATTATCGTATCATTAATAAAACTTATTTAATGTTTTTATATTATTAGATAAATTAATTTTTGAGTCTATTTAATCCTAGTTTGCACAAAAATAATTCTTAATATCTCCAATTAATATTAAATTTCTAATCAATAATAGCAGTAGTTGTCTGGGGTTAAACTTCTTGAATTTTCAAAACTCAATTTTCTAAATCAGTAAAGATATCATGCTGTTCTCGAAAAATCCTTTGAGTCTCGGATAAACCTAAATCCATAGAAAGCAAATCAACACCATCAATAATTTTAGGTATCTGAGATTCATCAATTTGTAGATTCTCAAAACACTTGTGTCTGTAATCTGGTCTTTGCTGAAAGCGTTCGATCGCTTTTTTTAAAGGTCTTATGACTTCGTAAGCCTCTTCTGCTTTATCAATTGATGGTTGAGGTATTGGACATTGTAACCTGAGAACCGCTAAATCGATTAAATCTCTGGATTCTACACCATCATCCATATATCGGTCAGAATTTGCCAATAGTTTAGAGGTAAAACAATCATTTAAACTTAAGCACGGAACAGGTGACCATTTGGGGTATCTCGGAGGATCGAGTCGAAAACGACTTTCAGCAATAATTTCTGTCTTAATCAAGAATTCGCCTACAATAACTGTCATGCGTATCCCATACTGATCTGTTGTACCGCGCCCAATTTGGATTTTACTTAAATCACGAAATAATGCTTCATGTCCACCATCAAATACTATTGTACGTAAATATTTATATCCTTCTGTACTAACAGAAGCAATAAAATCAACATCCTTACTCCATCGGTATTCTTCAAAATCAAGAGCCAGAAGGGTTCCGCCACCAAAGTAAGCAGAACCCTTCTTAAGTATTTCACAATCTAAAGATTTAAGAATTTCAAGAATTTTATTATGATGGTCGAATCTAAAGGTCATAACTCAACTAACAACCAGGATTTATAAAGTCTGGCAAGTTCTTTAAGGAAATTAATTTCTTCACCCTCTAGATTGTTGTATATGTCGCGATATCGCCAACCACGCTCGTAGCGACTGAGCATTTCTTCTGGAGAGAAGCGATACACATCCGCAGTCTGCCAACAAATTGATTCCAAAAAGGGTAATTTTTTTGGGACAGCAACAGAATTAATCTTTGGTTTTGCGGTTGCCATACTTTTTTAATCAACCACTTTGGTTTACGTTTTTTCTAGAATTAGTTTATTCTAAAATTAATTTTTATCCAAATAACTTCAGGAGGAGGTCCGGTAATTTCGTAAAAGCCTTAGTAAATACCGATTTAATGCAGAATGGTTTACTAGGGGCACTTTTAAAGAGACGTTGTGATACCTAAGAATCAGTTTTGCTCTAACAAGTTCCTTGGACTATCCCCAACATTCCCCCGAATCTTCCCAATCAATCTTTAAGGGATTGAAGCCACAGGTTGTAAGAAAGTATTTGCGGCTGGTATTACCGTAGATTTCTGTACTAGCATCCCAGCCAAATCGACGATTGGTGAAGGCTTTATCTCTCTAAATACTTCTTAATACAATGAACCGAACCCAGGTTTTGTACAAAGGGATGAAAGTCGGTTAATTCGTAAACCTTGAAATCGAGTTCTTCCCAAATGCGCTTGTTTTCCGCATCAATAGGAGCTAAGTCTGCCCAATCACCATGACCATATGTTGGTAGCCACACGGAGTTACCACTGTTTGCATCTATTTCTATCAAACAGTTGTTAGCGGTAGCATAATACCAGGTACGCACTTTAATATCAACTAGATCTACATAGGTGAGCGGCATCGGATTGCGAATCACTTCAAAGCCCCGAGCTTCTAGAGTCTTGGCAACATCATCAAAAATTTCCCCTAGCGAGTGGTCTACAGGCTCTTGTCCCAAAATTTGATCGGCATAAGTGGGCGAGCCTACCAACAATCGATATTTGCCAGAAGAACTGCGCCCTGCTAGCGAAATAAACATATCGATGTGAAATATGGGCTGTTTCTTTCCAGTTCCGGTATATATCTCCTCAGTCCATTCCTCACCGTCGATAGTAATCGGACGTTCTTGCGGTTGAGGAACTGGTAATTCTGTACCTATGTAAATGAGTTGGCGATTGGAGTCGAAGGTTTTGATGTATAAATTTTTAACAAATTCATCAATATTTTCAACATCTTCGGGGACTACAATATTACCTACCTCTTCAATGAGCTTCTTGGTCTCTTCTGGATAATCCGTACCGATGAAAACAAAATCATCTCCAATCAGTACATTGCCACCTTGGAAATAAAGAGGAGACTGGATGCTTTGCAGATTGGTTGCTTCTGCTACTAACTCAGCAATCGCCGCATCACCCGATCTTCTAAACACGTGAGGCTCAACTAAGAAAGATGTACCTTCCGTTGTTGATGTATCTTGGACAACCACGTAAGGGTCTTCAGCCCAAACAAGAAAATTCAAAAAATCAGGTGCTTCTACAATGGTAGAGCGATCGCTTGCATGAGTGGAATCAAGGGCTGCTAGTAAATCGTTAGTAACGCTTGGATGAGTGAGGATCGTAAATTGAGTTGTTTTAGGTAACTTACGGAATAAATCTTCGTAAACCTGTTTGTAGCTGAACTCTCCACTAGCATAAGCAGGGTAACAAAAAAGAATATGCTTGAGGGGACCGTGCGCGGTGGAAACAATTTTTGGTTCGCGAGGTCCGGGTCTGGCAATCTTGGCGCGTAAATCCGTCTGCACGGATGCACTTCTGGCGATCGCACCCACATCTACATCGGACTTGTTGCGACGTGCTAGCGTTGCTGGTAATGGAAGAGGATTTTTCCGTATGGGATTGTTTGCAGTCATATTATTTTTTCGGGAGTTGTAAATTCTAATTTTTCGCAAGCAAGTTGCAAAAATTGCTACACCAAAATTTTAGACTGCTACGTAAAGTTCTGTTTCTAACGTAAGACTATTTTAAGATAAAGATAATCAGCCATATTTATTCTCTCTAGAGTGCGATCTCACAATGCAATAGCTTCGCTAACGGCTCAAGCCAGATTGGCAATTTAACTTAGAGTTTGAGCTAGAATTGGTAAGGTAATGACAAATTCAGAGCCCTTACCAAGTGTAGAACTCACAGAGAGCGAACCGTTGTGTTTTTCTACTATAATTTGTCGGCTTATTGCCAAACCTAAACCCGTTCCTTTGCCAACAGCTTTCGTCGTAAATAAATTGTCAAAGATTTTTTGTTTGACTTCTTCACACATCCCAATGCCATTATCAGCAATTACAACTTGAATTTGGTTTTCTGTGACTGTCGTTTTAATAAAAATTTTGTTGGAATTAGCGTTAATTTCCTCAAAACTCCGTCCATTATTTGATTCTTCTAATGCATCAATGGCATTCGCCAAAATATTCATGAATACCTGATTTAATTGACCGGGGAAACACTCTATTTTGGGCAAAACTCCATACTCAGTTATCACGTCAATGGCGGGGCGTTGTTCGTTTGCTTTAAGGCGATGTTTGAGAATCAAAATTGTACTATCAATACCCTCGTGGATATTAAACGGTACTTTGTAATCTTTATCAGCACGGGAGAAAGTCCGTAAACTGGTACTGATATTTTTGAGCCGATCGCACGCGATCGCCATCGCATCCATAACTTTGGGTAAATCTTCTAAACTATAATCCAAGTCGATTTCATCAGCATGGTTCATGATTTCCTCACTCGGTGATAGTACAGTTTCCTGATAGCAACCTTAGTCCTTCTTATCAACCAACATGGGATAAAGAATGCTTTAAGGGTCATCACTAGCATCCATCGCTCTGCTCCCGCAATATTTACAAATGAATGTGGCTAATAATACTTGCTAAATTCATCAAACTTTTCCAAGTCTTAGTGCCAATCACCCCATCTACCAACAATTCTTTTTCTTCTTGGAATACTTTTACAGCTTGTTCGGTTTTTAAACCAAATTCGCCATCGATAGCTCCAAAGTAATAACCGTTAAAACCCATGTAATCTTGAACGATGGGAGTAAATTTAAGAACATTTTGAAGCTGAGCAACATCTCTGCTACGGCTACCGTAACGCAATAGTGGTAAGTTTAAGCGTTCGCCCAGGTAAAGGGCTTGCCAGGTTTTTAGACCGACAATACCATCGTCTTCCAGAAAAACGCGAAACTGAAAAACTTTAACAGCTACTTCAGTAGTTTTACAAAATATACCGTTAACATCTAAGTAATCGATACAATCAAGAAGAGGAACTCTTTTTTTCAGCAGTTCTTGTAATTCTTCTACTTGTGAACCAGTAGAACCTCGTTTTAAGATAGGTCTGTTAATATAAGTTGAAGCTTGCATTGTAAAGCCTCCTTGAAGAATGCTCAATCAATAAAAACTTCAAGGAGATTGTGAGGAAATCCGCATCCTTACCAGTACCCAAAAGAGTAATTTTTCATTTTTACTGTGTCAGGGTGCTCGTCACGCGTGGTAAGGTTAAATTCCCTTCTCCACAACTACTGTAACAATCTATACAATACGGACAGTTGATTAACTAGCTAAATAGCCGCGCATTTTATCTCCTTGTAGCTGTAACCGCTTCAAAGCTTGTTTTTCGATCTGTCGTACTCGTTCGCGACTAAGACCCATACGCCGACAAATCTGTTCTAGAGAAAATTCATTTCCATCTGCTAAACCAAAACGCAAGGTTAATATTTCTCGTTGTTGGGGAGTCAGTTTTGATAATAATTTTTGCAAGTCTTGGCGAAGAGATTCTTGAGCCGCATAGCGATCTGGTGAAAGTCCTTTATACTCTAGTAACTCCTGAAATTCTGTATTTTGCTCTTCTCCTATTGGTAAGTCTAGAGAAATTGGTGGACGCGCAGATAGTAAATATTCGCGAATCTGGTTTGGTTGTAAATCCGATGCTAAGGCAATTTCAGTGAAGGTAGGAATGCGACCTAGTTTTTGGGATAACTCACCCTGAATGCGCTTGATTTTGTTGAGCCTCTCCGTCATATGAATGGGTAATCGGATTGTGCGCCCTTTGTCTGCGATCGCTCGTGTAATTCCCTGACGAATCCACCAGTAAACATAAGTTGAGAGCTTGTATCCACGAGTTGGATCGAATTTCTCAATTCCTCTTTCTAAACCCAAAGTTCCTTCTTGAACTAAGTCAAGAAACTCTAAATTTCGCCTTTGATACTTTTTAGCGATCGCAACAACAAGTCTGAGATTCGCCTGAATCATTTTCTGCTTAGCTTGTTGTCCTTCACGAAGACGTTCTAGCAGAGCTTCTTCGCTCATATTGGTAGAAACAGCCCACTCTGAAAGAGTCGGTTCTCGTTTTAATTGAACGGTAAGTTTTTGGTTTGCGGACTGCAAAGCCATCCAACGTTGAACCTGTTTGCTTAAGTTAATTTCTTGTTCGTCGCTAAGTAGAGGAATGCGTCCTATGTCTCGAAGAAAAGCGCCTACTATATCAGTTTTACGAGAAAATGAGTCTTGCGTGTGTTGAAGAGAACTTAGTTGAGATGTTGAGATAGACATGATTCGTTAAGTCTTTATTGAACAAATTTAAGCTAAATTATCCAAACTTAATCTTGAGAGCATACACATCTAATTGCTATAACTAAATCTACCCTTCCTGCTGAGTATTGGGTAACGCTCCTGGTTTGACGCTGAGATTGAGAGTCTGACCGTTACGGCGAATTTCTAATTGTAGATTGCTCCCAATAGATGTCTCTTCTACAGTTTGTTGCAGTCTGTCCGCTTTATTTATAGATTCATTATTAACCTTTACAATCACATCACCTGCACGAATTCCGCCTTTGGCTGCAGGCGATTCAGGAACAACCTTAACAACTAATACACCTTGAGATTCGTCAACACTAAGAGGGGCATTAGGATTGTTGTTAATTTGTTGTTTTAATTCTGGTGTTAACGTCATCATTTGAACACCTAAATAAGCGTGTTCGACTTTACCTTTAGCGATTAATTGATTGGCAATATGTTTGGCGGTATTGATTGGAATTGCAAAGCCCAAACCTTGAGCATTTTGAATGATAGCAGTGTTCATACCGATGGCTTGTCCTTGGGCGTTGAGCAAGGGTCCACCTGAATTACCGGGATTAATAGCTGCGTCCGTTTGAATAAAGTTAACTCGCTCGGTAGGGACTCCTACTTGAGAACTAGAGCGACCCGTAGCACTAATAATACCTTCCGTAACCGTATTATCCAAACCCAAAGGGTTACCAATAGCTATAGCCCATTCTCCTGGCTTGAGTTGCTCGGAGTTTCCTAGCGGGATTGTCGGTAAGTTATTAGCTTTAATTCTGACAACAGCAACATCGGTAACTGGATCGCTACCCACGACCTGACCTTTAAAGGTACGTCCATCCTTTAAGGTGACTGTGACAGTGTCTGCTTCATTCACCACATGAGCGTTAGTCAAAATTTCACCGTTAGGATTCATGATAAAACCGGAACCAACTCCTTGAACAGTTTCTTGTGATGGACGGGAGGGAACTTCAGAGCCAAAAAATTCCCGGAAAAAGGGATCGTTAAAAATATCAGATGCGGGACGTTTGACTGTGTGACTTGAATCAATCCGCACTACTGCAGAACCAATGCGATCGACAACTTCTGTGATAAAGTTAGAAGCCCGAGCAGTTGCTAAGTTATCTGGTGGATTTTGAGTCACTGCTAGTGCTGCTTGTTGTGGTTGCAGTAAGTGCATACCTGTAACTGTAATTCCCGATCCCGCTAAAACCAATGCTAAACCCAGGTAACTCATCGGTTTTTTCCAGTTACGTCTATTCACATCACGATTTGCAGTGGAGTCAATGTTCTGTTCATCGTTATCTTGAAAATTATGTTTTGAAGTGTTCATAAGCTAAAAATCTCTGAGTTTTGCAGTTCTTCATCTTATAAATCTGCGTCTTTAAAGATAAGAAGTAATTGTAAAGAACTTGGAAAGATTGTTGAAAGCAGGAAAATTAGAGAATAGAGATTAGGGGTCAACGACAGGAGAACTCGGGGTTCTCACAAAATGGGGAGCGGGGGTAGAGGGATTTGTATAACTGGTTTTGAGAAAAACATCTTCAAGGTTGTCCATCTCCTGAAGCAAAGGAGGAGTTAGATGGCTGTACTCCGCAGCTGAAGAAGCTACCTCAACACGGTCGATCAACTTATCAAACTTCTGTGCTCGATCGATTCCCCCACGAACCAAAATAGACGGACGTACTGTATACCATGTAAGACGCATGTGATTAGCTGTTTTATGCAACCAAGCTTTGTTCCCTGTTGGTGTCCAAATTTCTAATTCGCGACCGTAGTAGTTAAGCTGTGTTACCTCAAGAGGAACTCTTGGCTGAAAGTGCGTTACGAACGTAGCAGCAATCAGAGTGATTTGATTGGCATAATGCATTGCAGTTAGGCGATCTCGAACTGCAATCGTTCCTTTAAGGGAAGCAATTTTGGAATTTAGCTTTGCCAGTTGTGATTTTTCACCGTTAATTTCATGATTCATACCTTGTGCTGAATCTTCTAAGAAGAATAAATTCTCTGTCGCACGTTGCCAGTCTTTTGCTTTAACAGTACTGTATACTATTTTACTGTAGTGACTGACCTTACTTAAGGAAACAGGGATAGGATTTTTGTTGGGTTCGGGTTCGCTCTGTCTGGATGAATCTGGTTTTTCTTCAACCTCGTTGAGATAGGAAGTGCTAGCTCTACTTTGAGCAGTTAAGAAACTGTTATCATGCTGGGGCATAATGGCAACAGGTTGCGGAGATTTGCTTGCATCATTCGTTTTTAATAACTCACTTATGCCTAAACCAAGCAATAATGAACCAATGAGAATAGTTTTGGTTGAAGTGTTCATGGTTATAAATGTTTGGGCAAAAACCTTAAGATATACAAAATTTGTCAAGAACTTGGGAAGATTTTGAGTGGAGTGACAAATGGCAACCAAAGCGAGGGATATTAAAAAAATTGAGAGATGCCATTAAATCTTTCCGAGTTCTTCACTTTTACCTTATACATTAACCACATCAAGACAAACAACCCAGAGAACAGAGAAGTTTTGAAAACCATGAAAACTACAACTAAAAATGTTTTTGCTCTTGGTCTAATGAGTCTTTTAAGTCTTAGCTTAATGTCACAAGGTGCTTTCGCCGCTCAAGCTCAGACTGCAAACTCAAAGAACGACAAAGCAAATCCAACAGTCAATAATGTTCATAAAACTACACAGCCTTCTCTAAAGAAAAAGAAATCTCAACAACACGCCAAAAAATCTGCAAGTAATACAAATTCCAAGACTACAACTACCAAAGAAGAGACAGGTACTAATGTAGTAAAAACACCAACAACTCCTAACAAGAAGTAAATTTAGTAATTATATCAATTTTTCTAATGAAGCAAACAACAGCTTGATTTCACGATTTCAGTTTTTCTCCTCTTACTAGGGAATTTTCTACATAGTAGAGAAATTCTCACCCCACATCTTATTTAGGTTGGGTTTTATCTCTTGATTAAACCCAACTTTTTTTAATTCAAATGAAAAGCCAAAAAATTATTCTATCCCCAAAAATTTTATCGCTTATACTTCTAATTATATTAGGTGTTGTAGCTCCCAGTCTTCTATTAAATATCAAAAACAAGTATTTTTATAGTATTCTAAGTGACCTAGCTATTCCACAAAATACTAACAACACTCAGTTATTATCTAAATCGCTTCCTAATAGTTTAAGTACAACAAAATTAAATAATTTCCAGCCAGATGTTAAATCGAAGGTTGTGACACTGACAGTTCCACCCCAATTTTCTGGAGCCATTGTTTACCAGGCAAAATTGCTTAACAAGGAGAAATATATTGCCTTGACTTTTGATGATGGACCTTGGTTGAATTCCACTGCTGGTATCCTTAAAATTCTCCATCAAAACAATGTAAAAGGAACTTTTTTTGTTTTAGGAAGAAATATTCAGCAATACCCCAAGCTAGCAATGCAGATTGTAGCAGAAGGTCATGCGATCGGGAACCATACTTGGCATCACTGGTATCATTTTCTCAATCAGCAAACAGCTGCATTTGAAATCGATCGCACAGCCAATTTAATTTCTCAAATCACTGGTATGTCAACAACATTATTTCGTCCACCAGGCGGAATACTCAGTAATGGTCCTGCTGCTTATGCTAGAAAGAAAAACTATACTATTGTGATGTGGTCTGATGACTCTCAAGATTACAGACGCCCTTCTGTCAACACCTTAGTTAACAGAGTCTTAAAACAGGCAAAACCTGGTGGTATTGTACTTATGCATGATGGTGGTGGAAATCGAGCTAGAACTGTAGCAGCCTTACCGCAAATTATTAGTCAATTAAAACAACGAGGTTACAGCTTTGTCACAATTCCCGAGCTTCTAGAAATACAGAGCAAGGAACAAAATTTACAAACCTCTAAACTCAACTAACCGGAAGGCGAACAGTAAAACAGCTACCAACACCTAGCTGACTTGTAACAGCAATTGAGCCTTCATGATTTTGGACAATTGCTCGGACAATAGATAATCCCAATCCAGATCCACCACCGTGATACGAGCGGGAAGTATCAGCTCGCCAAAACCGCTCAAAAATTTTTTCAAGGTTTTCAGGTGCAATTCCTACACCTGTATCCTGCACTTTCACCAATATATGAGAGCCTGTACGGTGAGCTTTAATTTCGATTTTGCCTCCATCAGGCGTATAATGCAGTGCATTGGCTACTAGATTGGTAAAAAGTCGCATCAGTTGTATGCCATCACCTAGCAAGTACAAATGAGGAGCACCTATTGCATATTGTAAATGAATTTGTTTACTCTCAGCTTCAGGTTTATATTGCAGTATTAAGTTCTCCAAAATTTCCGCTAAATTGACTGTATCTTTTTTTTTATTGGGAATTTTGTCAGTTCGTGCTAAAAATAGTAAATCTTCTGTGAGAGCAGACATTTGTTGAGTAGCACTAACAATTGCTTGAAATTTATCTACATCTCCTTCTCGCATCCCTTCTGAATACTTTAATGCTACCGTTGCATTACTTTTAATTGCCATTAAAGGACTGCGGAGTTCGTGAGAAGCATCAGCAGTAAATTGTTTAAGTCTCTGAAAACTATCTTCAATTGGTTGCATTGCTTGACGAGTTAATAGAACTCCACCAACACTGCTTAAAATAATAGCAATCAGAATTCCTCCTGTTAGCCCCCAATCTAATTTATTTAAAGTCGCATTAAAATCATTGAGAGACTGGCTTGCTCTTACATAGCCAATGAGCTTTCCATCATCACTTCCAATAATAGGTAAAGTCACGGCTTGAATATTTTTTTCCTCTGTTTGAATGTTTATGGTGCGATTCATAGCAAGAGGTAAGTTAAGAACATCTTCTCCCTGCTGATCGATCAAACGACCTTTTGTATCAAACCATTGTAATGCTTGATGTCGAGCAGTAATGTTGAGTATAGAGAATTCATTTTCTATGTTTACATGACCATTTTCAAATCTTGCATTAGCAGCAGCGCCCTCTCCTAAGTCAATCAGTTTGTCAGTCAATTCTTGAGTTAAACTGCGAGTAAAAAAAACACGAACGGCTATTGCAAAACATCCCAAGATTAATGCAAGAACAACCATGTAAGATAACAATAAACGATATCTTATTTGACCAAACATAAATACTGATAGAACTCCTATAGCAAATTGATTGCCCGGTCCCCCAATAGCTAATCTACAGCCTCTATTTTTACGTCAGATAAACGGTATCCAATACCATATACTGTTTCAATCAAGCTTTCAGAACCTCCTGCATCTTTCAACTTTTTACGCAAGTTTTTTATGTGAGTTTTTACTGTATCTTCTCCAGAAAATTTGTCGAAACTCCACAATTTGTTTAGAATTACAGAACGAGTTAAAACTTGACTGGGATTTCTCATAAAACATTCTAATATCATATATTCTTTAGGTGTAAGTGAGAGTAAGTTATCTAGATAAGTCGCAGTACAACTACTAGGATCGAGTTTTAGATTGCCATGAACTAATACTGGTTGACGAGTTTCTGGAATTCTCCGAAATAAAGCTCGGATTCGTGCTGCTAATTCTTCTAATTCAAATGGTTTAACTAAATAATCATCAGCACCCGCATCTAACCCAATTACTTTATCTGCAGTGGTATCTCGTGCTGTCATCATCAAGATGAGAGAATTGCATTTAGCAGCACGCAAACGTTTACATAAACTAATTCCATCTAGTTTAGGTAACATCAAATCTAATAAAATAAGATCGTATTGGGTAGATTGCGAGTATTCCCAACCCTCTATTCCATCACAGGCTACATCGACTACGTAATGCTGGTGTTTCAAATCTTCTGCAACGGGTTTGGCAATGCGATCGTCGTCTTCCACAATTAAAATTCTCATTTTGTTACCCTACTTTGGGTCTTCCTACCATATATCAACAAATAATCAGTATAGTTGTTCTTGAGTTGTACCTGCATAAATGCTAGGGAAACATTTATGCAAGCTTCTTATACCAAATCCATTTTTATAACCCCAATAAGCCCTAGTGATTAGAAATCACGGCTATACAAACGAAGTCCCTCCGGGTTCGCCAGTTCCCTACGGCGGGAAACCCGCCTGCAGGACTGGACTCACCGCCTGCGCGGACTAAATT